>NZ_JBSRZW010000004.1:0-147828 GCF_054058015.1 Thermostichus sp. MS-CIW-30 | reverse complement strand
CCCTGCAAGGTGCGGTCAATTTCTTGACGCAACTCTTGTGGGACTATCAGCTTGCAACGTACAGAGATAGTCTGGCTCATGGGCTTATTGTAGTTTATCCAGACTTTTGACCAGCAAACCTATAAGGAGGCGGGCTTTCCTCCCGACACCAAGCCTGCGGCTATGGTGCGGGCCTCCAGCCCGAAAATTTGGTGAGGGTATCCCACTAGTTCCATTAGATGATCCCTTCCTGCCGCTTGGCGATTGGCATCCGCCAGCCGGTGCCGAAGGCGCGATCGGTAATGCGTAGCCCAGGGGGAGCTTGGTGTCGCTTGAACTCGGCTTTTTGAACCAGCCGCAGCACCTGCTGCACGATGTCGGGATCGAACCCTTGAGCCACCAACTCGGGGCTGGATTGATGCTGCTCGATGTGCCGCTGCAGGATCTTGTCCAGCAAATCGTAGGGGGGCAGGCTGTCGCTATCTTGTTGGCCAGGTCGCAATTCTGCCGAGGGGGGCTTGGTCAGCGTAGCAAGCGGGATCCGCTCCTGCTGTCGGTTGATCCAGCGAGCCAAGCGGTACACCCAGGTCTTGGGCACATCGGAAATCACCGCCAGGCCGCCGGACATATCCCCGTAAATGGTGCAGTAGCCCACTGCTAGCTCTGATTTGTTGCCTGTGGTCAGCAGCAGCCGCCCGAACTTGTTGGAAAGGGCCATGAGGAGGGTGCCGCGAATGCGCGATTGCAGGTTTTCTTCCGTGATGTCTGGGGGGAGGCCGGCAAAGGGCTCTGCCAAAAGCTGGTGGTAGCTCTCCATGATAGCCTGAATCGGCAGCTTCAGGGTAGGGATCCCCAAGTTTTGCGCCAGTTGGTAGGCGTCGGTCAGGCTGCCAGGGCTGGAATAGGGAGAGGGCATGAGCACCCCCAGCACCCGCTCCGGCCCCAAAGCATCGGCAGCAATCACAGCAGTGACGGCAGAGTCGATCCCCCCCGACAGGCCCAATAGCACCTCGCGAAAGCCACATTTGCTGACGTAATCGCGGGTGCCCAAAACCAACGCCTCGTACAGCTCAGCTTCCGGCTCGGTCGGCCAGCGGGATCCCGCGGTCGGTGGGCTCTGGTCTGGGTTGGGAGACTGCGTCAACTCGTCCACATCCAGGATGAGGTGATCCGGCTGAAAGGCAGCCGCTTGGGCCACAACCCGACCCCGGCGATCTAGGGCGCAACTGGCCCCATCGAAGATGAGATCGTCGTTGCCCCCCACTTGATTGACATAGAGAATGGGCAGGGCGTGCTTGCGGGCCAGGGATCCCAGCATCTCCACCCGCAACTTCTGTTTGCCTAGGCTGAAGGGGGAGGCCGAGAGGTTAATCAGCAGGTCGGCACCGCAGCGGGCCATCTCTTCCACCGGATCCCAGTGGTAGCGGCGGTGCTGCCAAAAGTCGCGGTCGTTCCAAATGTCTTCACAAATGGTAAAGCCCAGGCGGCGGCCACGGTACTCGATGGGTTGGGGCTGGGATCCCGGCTCAAAATAGCGATCCTCATCGAATACATCGTAGGTGGGCAAGAGCGACTTCTGGAACCAATGGCGGATCTGGCCCCCCTCCAGCCAGGCAGCAGCATTGTAAAGGGGCCGACCCTCAGGCAGAGGATTGGGCTGCACGGATCCCACGACCACCGGAATGCTGGCCTGTAGCCGACTGGCCAAGTGCTGCAAAACTTGGTTCGCTCTCTCGATCAGGGCCGGGTAGAGCAACAAATCACGGGGTGGATATCCCAGCAACGCCAGCTCCGAGGTGATGGCCAACTCTGCTCCCGCCGCCGCCACTGCCTCGACTGCCGAACGGATGCGCTCGGCATTTCCGCTCAGATCGCCGACGATGTAGTTCAGTTGCAACAGCGCTACCTTCACCCTGCCCCCCATATGGTAAATCTCACCATAAGTGGCCCAAACCGAATCGTCAACAAGATTCTGCTGCGGGCAAGCGAAGAATAAACGTGGTTTGGTGGGCAGTGCTTTCCACCTGCAAAGAGCCGCCCAAGTGGTTGGCAATGGCTTGGGCCAGAGCCAATCCCAAGCCTGTTCCCCCCTGCTGCCAGGGATCCGAGTGGGGGATGCGATAAAACTGCTCGAAAATGCGTTCTTGTTCTTCGAGGGGAATGGTGGTGCCCGTGTTGGTCAAGCGCAGCTCCCAGCGGTCGGAACCCAAAGCAACAACCTCTAGGACAATGTGTTTGCCGGCGGGCGTAAATTTGTGGGCATTGGTCAAAAGCTCACAGACCAAGCGTTCCAACAGGCGGGGATGGGTGTGCAGATAGGGCAGGTGGGGATCCCAGTGAACTTCTAGGGTTTGCTGCCGCTTGCGCATCCGGTCTTGGAACCGATTGATAAGAGGTGCCAAAAGGAGAGGCAGGTTAACCTGCTCAGAGGGCAGCTTGAGCGTATTGCCCGACAAATTTTGTAGATCCAGAAGATCGTTAATTAGGGAGATCTCTCGCTCGCACGCCTGCTCCAGAACCTCAAGATACTGGATTTGCTTGGGGGTGAGAGGAGAAACTTGATGGCTCAGTTTCAGCAGGTGAACCGAGAGGCTAATGCTGGTAAGGGGAGTGCGCAGCTCATGGGAGACGGCGGCCAGGAAGTTATCCCTAATTTGGCTGAGTTTTTTCAATTCCGTCACCTGAGCCTGGCTGCTGAGGTAGAGCCTGGCCTGTCGCAAGGCAATCGCACACTGGGCCGCCATTTGCTGAGCCAAATCGATTTCCCAATCGCTAAAACTCTCCTCAGGAGGCCGAGCCAGCCACAGATCCCCAAGAATGCCCTGATCGTCGGCAATGGGGCAGGCCAGCTTGGTCAAATAAGGGGGCAAAGTGTCGGGATCCCGTTGACGATCCCGAGCGCACAGTTGAAAGCACCAGCCTCGCCATAGCTGTTCGTAGAAGAGGGGAAAATCTCTCATCCAAACCCGAGCCCCGACCCCAGAGGTCGAAAGCGTCGTGTATTCATAGCTGATCAGGGAGTAGGTTCGGCGGCTATCGTAAAGGCCAACATTGCAAAAAAGAACGCCCAAAAATTTTCCCAGCTCGTTCACAACTGTCTGCAAGATCTGCTTTTCGTCCAGAGTTGCCCGTATCTGATGGATGAGGCGGCGCAGAATCGATTCAAACTGCAGACTGCGTTCCAGTTGCTGGGTTCGCTGTTGCACCAGGACTGTTAATTCAGCTTCTCGTGTTTGCTGGGCCAGCTCCAGGCGCTTGCGCAGGGTGATATCGCGCACCAAAACAATGGCCTCATCCGGCCCAAACGGCAACAGACGTGCCTCACGATATTCCGGCAATGCTTCCGCAGTGTCTTGAGAAGTTTTGGGAAGTGGATATTCAATAACCTGAATTTCTCCCGTTTGAAAGGCTTTCTCCAACAAGGGAGCAAAGTAGATTTTCCAATGCTCTGGAAACAGATCCTGAATGTACTGGTTAGGATAGCGGTCATCGGGATAGGCCGATGCAAATCCTTTTGGGGGCTTGTAGGACAGGATTAGCCCTTGCCGATCCACCTGCAGAATCATGTCTGGAATCACTTCGTAAAGGGCGCGGTAACGTGCTTCGCTGCGGGCCAGATCGGCCAAACTTTCTCGCAGGTGAGTTTCGGCCCTTTTTCGCTCGGAAATATCTTCTAGAAATTGGATGACAAACAGAGGCTCGTTTTGAGCGTTTCGCACTACAGACAGTTGCAGGCGAACCCAGATCTCTCTGCCATCTTTACGGCGGATCACCTTTTCATATTCATAGTTGCTAGCGTATCCGGCAATCAATTCATTCCAGAGTATCTCGCCCCGTTCTCGATCTTCAGGATAGGGGGTGTAATCTTCCGCTTTCAGAGCTGACCAATCTTCCTCGCTATACCCTGTAATCTCTGCCATTGCCGGGTTGAGGCTGAGATACCGGGGATCAGGATCCAAGCTCATCAGAGCAATCCCTTGGCTACAGAAGTTGAAGATCCCCTGCAATTGGTTTTGAATTTCCTCAAGAGCAGATTTGATGGATCGGCGCTCGCTGATATCATCCAGGAAGTGAACGGCAAACAGAGGCTTTTGTTCTTCATCTCTCACAACATAAACCTGAGACTTTGTCCAGATGATTTGGCCATTCTTTCGGGTGTAGCGATGTTCCAATTCATAATGACTGCGCCGACCCTCGATCATCTCCTGCCAGAGGTTTTTTAGGGTTTCAACATCAGCCAAATCTGGGATATAGGCCTCCAGAGGCAAAGCTTTCAGTTCCTCTGCAGAATATCCTGTTATATCCTTGAGGGCTGAGTTCATGCCATGTGGCTTGGATTCTGGCTCAAGAGGCAGCAGAGAAATGCCCAAATTGCAGGACTCTACAATACCCCAGAATCGCTGTTGAATCTCCAACAAAGCCAGATCTAGACGCTTACGCTCGGTAATATCTTGAATGCAGCCAAGCACGCAATTTGCTCCGTAGGGAACTATGCAAATTTCTTGGTAACGGAGCTCTCCCGCTGAGTTGGTTAGGGGATATTCCAAGGTTTGCTGGGATCCGCTGCTCAAGCAACGGTCAATCAGCCTCCGGAGTTGGTCGCTAACCTCAGAGCCGAACAGCTCTTGCACTGCTTTTCCCTGAAGGTGCTCTGCTGGGAGTGAGGCAACACAAGCATTCTCCGGGGAAGAAATCAGCTCCAGGCATTTGCCTTCTTGGCTAAAGATCATTAAGGCTTGTGGGATAGCACAAACCAACCTTTTGTAGCGGAGTTGGCTCTCTGCAAGCGCTTGTTCAGCCTGCTTCCGCGCCGTGATGTCTTCCACATACCCCTCAAAACAGAGGGGATCCCCTGCCGGATTGCGGACAACTTGAATTTGTTCTCGCACCCACAAGTCCAAGCCCTTGCGACTGTGGATCAAAAACTCTTGCGCCACTCTCCCATCGCCGACTTTGCCTGCAAGCAGATCCTGGAAAAACTGGCGACGACCGGCAGCGTCAGCATAGAGATGATGGCCAAAATCCGACAGATGGCGCATCAAATGGGCAGAGGAAGTATAGCCATATATCTCGGCAAGCTTGGCATTGGCAAACCGGTATCGTCCCTGCAGATCCACACGAAAGATCCCAATGGGGGCATTTTCCAGGAGCACATCGAGTCCGGCCAACATCAGGATCCCCTATGTTTTCGCAAGCAGTACTAGGGCACTAAGAACGCCTGCCCCTGAGATTATGTATCATTTTTGCTTTGAGCGATGTTTTCCGCACTACAAGTTCCCCCGTGATCTCGTAAAATCACGGGCGAGGAAGGGTGCTTAGGTTTCTGTGGATGTTACCCCGTGGGCTGCCGGTAGGGCAGGGATCCCTGTGCGGATTCTCAACTACTCCACCTGCGCTGTCTCCGGGGATCCCGCCTGAGTTTCCGGGTGAAAGTAGCGGTAAATCTGCCGGGCAATCTTCGGGCCAATGCCGGGCACTTGAGCCAACTGGTCTTCTGAGGCCACCTGAATGCGGGCAATCGACCGAAATTCTTCCATCAGCAGCTTTTGCCGATACTTGCCCAAGCCGGGGATCTCGTCCAGCGTAGAGGCATGTTGACGCGCTTTCCGTTGCTGGCGATGAAAGGCGAGAGCAAATCGGTGGGCTTCATCTCGCAGGCGTTGCAACAACAAGCGAGCCGGATCTTGGGCCGGCAACCGCAGGGGCACGGGATCCCCCGGCAGAAAGATCTCTTCTTCTCGCTTGGCCAAGGCAATTACCGGCAGGTGATCCAGCCCCAAATCCGCCAAGACGGCCATGACTGCCGACAACTGCCCCTTGCCCCCGTCGATGAGCACCAAATCCGGCTGATCCTCAGGGGTCATTTTGCTGAAGCGACGCCGGGCCACTTCTGCATGGCTGGCAAAATCATCGGAGTGACCGGGGCGCACCTCAGGGTTGCGAATCTTGTAGCGGCGGTAGTGCTGTTTGGCAGGCAGGCCATCGATAAACACCACCTGACTGGCCACAGCATCGGATCCCTGGATGTGGGAAATATCGTAGGCTTCTAGACGGCGGGGCACATCCGGCAAATCCAAGACTTCTGCCAAGCGCTCCAAGGCCGCGGCATCCCGATCCGCCAAGCGCTGAGTGCGGGTTAGCTCCAGTTGGGCATTCCGCTCAACCAACTCGATCAGCTCGGCTTTGCTCTGCCGTTGGGGGGCAATGAGGCTGACCTTGCGGCCTTTTTTCTGGCTCAGCCAAGACTCCAGAAAATCGTGATCGGGCAATTCATACTGGGTCAAAATCTCAGAGGGAATTTCCACCGGATCGCAGTATTGATAATGCTCTTGTAGAACCCGCTGCAAAATCAACGCCGGATCATCGCCCCGATTTTCGGCAACAAACCCCAGTCGCCCCACCAACTTGCCCGCTCGCACCTGAAACAACTGAATGCAAGCTCGCGAATCGTTCATGGCTAAGGCCAGAGCATCACGGCTGACGGTAGAGTTAGGCAAAGAGACCTTCTGGGATTCTCCCAATTGTTCCAAACCGCGAATTTGATCCCGATATCGTGCGGCTGCCTCGTAATTTTCCTGTTCGGCAGCCTGGATCATCTTCTCCTGCAGCTCTCGGATCAGATCATCTGTCTGGCCTTGGAAGATCATGGCCACTTGAGTCAGCGTTTTGCGATACTCTTCTGGGCTGATCAAGCCTTGGCATACTCCGGGGCAGCGCCCAATGTCGTAGTTCAAACAGGTGCGATCTTTGTACAGAGGTTTGGGCCGTTGGCGCAAGGGAAAAATTCGTTTGACCAACCCAAGGGTATGGCGCAACAGGCCAACATCGGTGTAGGGGCCATAGTATTTGTCTTGATTCCGATCAAGGCGACGATGGCGGGTGATGTAAAGCTGGGGATAAGGCTCCGACCAGGTAATACACAAATAGGGATACTTTTTATCGTCCTTAAGGAGAACATTATAAGGGGGCTGATGGGTCTTAATCAGATTGTCTTCTAGGGCTAGGGCTTCACTTTCATTGTCGGTTACGATAAACTCGATCTCGCAAACCTGAGCTACCATGCGCTGAATGCGAGGGGACAGGTCGCCGGTGAAGCGGAAATAAGATCGCACTCGAGAGCGCAATTTCTTGGACTTGCCTACATAGAGGATCTGATCCGTGGCATCTCGCATTAAATATACGCCGGGTTCAGCAGGAATCTCCTTGAGACGGCTCTCTAGAACGTCACGGCTGTGAATCAGAGGGACGGTCATAAAGTTCAGTTCTACCGGGTAGAGTCAGGGATCCCATGACTTCAATCTAGCAAGGATATGGCTTTTCTCGGCAACACTGACTCCAACCCATGTGGAGACACAGTCATTCTGAACAATCATTCTGAACAAGTTTGGGAAGCTCGTCCTGCTTTCAAGCTCCAACCTGCTAGCACAAATGGCAATAGCTCGTCGCATCGCAGGATCAAAGTACCTCTTTTGACGGGTAGACCTCCATGATTTGGGAAGGATAAGCTGATTTGTGATTAACATAATTTTGTCCAGAGTTTTGGTAGTTCATTTACATAAGATATAGCAGCAATGGAAAGTCGCTTAAGTTTATTAACTAGGGATATATTGACTTCTGAGACAATCTTTTAAGTAGATTCAGGTATAAATTGCCTCGACAATCCTGGCATCGATAATGCTGCTTTCCATTATGGATCTTGTCGTATCTAAGTTAAAAGAATAACGGTTTGGGCAAGTCAGCATGAGCTTACTCAGAAACACGAAAAATCTAGGGTAATAGTATCATTGCTCCCAGAGCACCACCAGTATAGTCAATAGGGCAAGGGCTCCGTCCCGCTGGCGCGACCCGAATCTCTGAGCTCTATCCTTACAATTGAGCTCCTGGATCCTGGCCTATGTCTTGCTGCAGGGCGGCCAAGTCTATCTTTGGCTTCTGGGTCTTGACTTTTGTCGGCCTGAGGTCTTCTAGGTTCAGCCAGCGATAGACCGTTGCACGCCTGACTTTGTACATCTGTTGTACATCTGTGGGGTTGCCCTCTTCCTGGACATACCCTACGGCTGTCTCCCTACCGCAGTTCTCCACAGGGCCAGTTGCCAGCGAGCGGAGCCGGTGTGAGCTGGCGCATTCGCCCTAGCTTTCTCAGGTCGTCCGCAGTCCGTCGGGGAAAGCCGCAGAAGAAACTCGAAAAATCTGTTCATGGCGAGCTTTTTTGTCTTTACTTCGCTGAGCCGATTGCCCCAACGGTTGCCCTGTTGGCAAGAGCCAGCCGTGACTTGAGACTGCCCCCCTTTTCCTGTCGGATTGGAGTGCGATATGCTGGTTTTCCACCTCTGAAAGCGTGATTTATTCCAAACTGTTTTTACTCCTATGAATCCCCATCCCTCTCAGGTCTCGGTCCCTATCCTGCAGGAAAACTGGCACTTTCAAGAGCGGGATGCTTGCGGGGTCGGCTTTTTGGTGAATCAGCAGGGGAGAGCCAGCCACGACCTCTTGCAGAAAACCCTTCAGGCCCTCACCTGTATGGAACATCGGGGTGGCTGTGGCGGCGACGGCCAGAGCGGTGATGGGGCGGGCATTGCAACGGCAATCCCCTGGTCGCTGTTGCAGGCAGAGAGGGAAGAAATTCGAGCTTGGGATCCCACTCACAGCGCGGTGGGGATGGTCTTTTTGCCTCAGGATCCCGCTGAGTGTCAGGCGGTGCAGCAGGTGATCGATGAGTACTTGACCACCACCGACTGGCAGCGGGTGGTTTGGCGGCAGGTACCGGTCAATCCCAATTGCCTGGGGCCGATGGCGCGGCAGACCATGCCCTCCATTTGGCAGATGCTCCTCACCCATCCCACGCTGGAAGGAGACGAGCTAGAGCAGCAGCTCTATCTGTTGCGGCGGCGCATTCGGCGGCGGGTAGAGGCTCGGTTTGGCTTTTATGCTCTGTATTTTGCCTCTTTGTCCTGCCGGGTTGTCGTTTACAAAGGCATGGTGCAATCGTCGGTTCTGGGCCAGTTTTATCGAGATCTGCAAAACCCCCTCTACACCACCACCTACGCCACCTACCACCGCCGCTTCAGCACCAATACCCTGCCGCGTTGGTCGCTGGCTCAGCCTTTCCGCTACCTCTGCCACAACGGCGAGATCAACACCTACCTGGGCAATGTCAACTGGATGGCCGCCCGCGAACAAACCCTTTCCCATCCCCGCTGGGGTACAGCGGTCGAGGATCTGAAGCCGATTATTGACCCGGGCACCAGCGACTCAGCAGGTCTGGACGCTGTGTTTGAGCTGTTGATTCAGTCGGGCTACTCCACTCAGCAGGCGATGATGGTGCTGATCCCGGAAGCCTATCGCAACCAGCCAGAACTGCAGAATCACCCGGAAGTGGTGGATTTCTACGAGTTCTTCGGCGGCCTGCAGGAGCCTTGGGATGGCCCGGCGATGGTGGTTTTCTGCGACGGCAAAACCATCGGGGCCACGTTGGATCGCAATGGCCTGCGCCCAGCCCGCTACGCTCGCAGCCGCGATGGTCTGCTGGTGGTGGCCTCGGAAGCTGGCGTGGTTCCTCTGCCGGAGACCGACATTTTGGAAAAAGGGCGGCTAGGCCCGGGGCAGATGCTGACGGTGGATCTGCAGAGCGGGCAAATCTGCAAAAACTGGGAGATCAAAACCCAGGTGGCAGCCCAGCACCCCTACGGCGAATGGCTCAAAGCCCATCGCGTTCAGCTCAGCACCCAAGGCTTTGAAAATACCCCTCACCTCTCGGAAGAACAACTGTTACAAGCCCAAACCGCCTTCGGGTACTCCTCAGAAGATGTGGAGATGATCATCGAGGAGATGGCGGCTACGGGCAAGGAGCCCACCTTCAGCATGGGGGATGATGCGCCGCTGGCTGTGCTGTCCACCCAGCCTCATCCCCTCTACGACTATTTCAAGCAGCGCTTTGCCCAGGTCACCAACCCTGCCATCGATCCCCTGCGGGAGAGCCTGGTGATGTCTTTGGATGTGTATCTGGGATCCAAGGGCAACCTGCTGGAGATCCGCCCTGAGCATGCCCGCCTGTTGCAGTTGCGCAGTCCGGTGCTCAACGAAGCGGAGCTGGCCGCTCTGCAGCATACCCCTTTTCCCTGCCACACGCTCCCGATTCTCTATCCGGTGGCTGCCGGCCCAGAAGGACTGGAGGTCCAGGTACGGGCCCTCTGCCAGCAGGCGGCTCAGGCAGTGCGGGGGGGAGCTGAGATCTTGATTCTCTCGGATCGCGGCCTTGATGCCGAGCAGGCTCTGATCCCACCTCTGTTGGCGGTGGGCGCCATCCACCATCACCTCATCCAGGAGGGGCTGCGCCTACGCGCTTCCCTGGTGGTGGAGACTGCCCAATGCTGGAGCACCCACCACTTTGCCTGCTTGATCGGCTACGGGGCCAGCGCCGTTTGTCCTTATCTGGCCTATGAAGCTGTGCGGCAGTGGTGGCACAAGCCCAAGACGCAAACCCAGATGGCTGCCGGCAAGTTGCCCCAGCTTTCCCTGGCCGAGGTGCAACTGAAGTACCGCGCCGCCATTGAGGCAGGGCTGCTCAAGATTCTTTCCAAAATGGGCATTTCTCTGCTCTCCAGCTACCACGGAGCGCAGATTTTCGAGGCCATTGGCCTGAGCCAAGAGGTGATCGATCTGGCCTTCCGCGGCACGGTGTCGCGGGTGGGAGGCATGACGCTGGCGGATCTGGCCCGCGAGGGCATGGTGAATCACCAGCGGGCCTTTCCCGAACTCACCTCGAAAAAGCTGGAGAACTTTGGCTTTATCCAGGCGCGGCCCAAAGGCGAATACCACATCAACAGTCCAGAAATGGCCAAACTGCTGCACAAGGCCATCGAATCGGGCCAGCCTGCCCACTATGAGATCTACAGGGCGCACCTGCGCAGCCGCACCCCCACCGCGTTGCGAGACCTGCTGGATTTCCGCAGCGACCGGGATCCCATTCCCTTGGAGGAAGTGGAACCGGTGTCGGAGATTTTCAAACGCTTTGCCACAGGTGGGATGTCCTTGGGGGCCCTCAGCCGCGAGGCCCACGAGACCCTGGCCATTGCCATGAACCGCATCGGCGGCAAGTCCAACTCCGGTGAAGGCGGGGAAGATCCAGAACGATACCTCCCCATCACCGATGTAGGCCCAGATGGCACCTCGGCCCGCTTTCCCCACCTGAAGGGGCTGCGCATGGGGGACAACGCCAGCTCGGCGGTGAAGCAGGTGGCCTCGGGCCGCTTTGGCGTGACACCGGAGTATTTGCTCAACGCGCGGCAAATTGAGATCAAAATTGCCCAGGGGGCCAAGCCGGGCGAGGGCGGACAACTGCCGGGCAAAAAGGTCAGCCCCTACATCGCCAAGCTGCGCCGCTCCAAGCCGGGGGTGACCTTGATCTCGCCGCCGCCCCACCACGACATCTACTCCATCGAGGATCTGGCGCAGTTGATCTTCGACTTGCACCAGGTGAACCCCCAGGCACAGGTGTCGGTGAAGCTGGTGGCGGAGGTGGGCATCGGCACGGTGGCGGCAGGAGTAGCCAAGGCCAACGCCGACATCATCCAAATCTCCGGCCATGAAGGGGGCACAGGGGCTTCCCCCTTGAGCTCCATCAAACATGCCGGGGCACCTTGGGAGTTGGGCCTGGTGGAGGTGCATCATACCCTGCTGGAAAACGGCCTACGGCAGCGCTCCATCCTGCGGGTGGATGGCGGCATTCGCACGGGTTGGGAAGTAGTGATGGCGGCCATGCTGGGGGCAGAAGAGTTTGGCTTTGGCACGGTGGCCATGATTGCGGAGGGGTGCATCATGGCGCGGGTGTGCCACACCAACAACTGCCCTGTGGGAGTGACCAGCCAGAAGGAGGAGTTGCGCAAGCGCTTCCCCGGCACGCCAGATCACGTGGTGACCTTCTTCACCTTTGTGGCGGAGGAGGTGCGCCAAGTCTTAGCGCAACTGGGCTACCGCTCTCTGAAGGAGGTGATTGGACGGGTGGATCTGCTCTGTCCGCGGGCCGATGCGGTTCTGCAGAAGACCCAATCCTTGAACTTGGAGTGTCTGCTGCGAACTCCCCCCGGTTTTGATCCCAACACCCTGCCCGACTGGTTGGAGCATGAGCCGGTGCATTCCAACGGCCCGGTGCTGGATGAGCAGATCCTGGCTCAGCCGGAGGTGCAGAAGGCGGTGGAAACCTGCGGCACGGCCACGGTGGAGATCCCTATCGCCAACACCGACCGCTGTGTGGGCGGGCGCATTGCCGGAACCTTGGCCCGCTTGTACGGAGATACCGGCTTCGCCCAACAGGGGGGGCAGTTGGATCTGCGCTTTGTCGGCAGCGCCGGCCAGAGCTTTGGCGCTTTTACACTGGCGGGGATGCGCCTGACCCTGACAGGAGAAGCGAATGACTACGTGGGCAAGAGCATGTGTGGCGGCGAGATCGTCATCCTGGCTCCCCCTGAGGCGCCCCGCGATCCGGCGGAAAATGTAATCCTGGGCAACACCTGTTTGTACGGGGCCACGGGCGGATCCCTGTTTGCCAACGGCCAGGCGGGGGAACGCTTTGCGGTGCGCAACTCGGGAGCGCAGGCGGTGATCGAGGGATCCGGCGACCACTGCTGCGAGTACATGACCGGTGGTGTGGTGGTGGTGCTGGGGCGGGTGGGCCGCAACCTGGGAGCGGGGATGACCGGCGGCCTGGCCTATGTGCTGGATGAGGAGGGCAACTTCCCCGCCAAGGTCAACGGGGAGATCGTGCGCATTCAGCGGGTGCAGACGGCGGCAGCAGAGGCACAACTGAAGAGCCTGATCCAAGAGCACTATCGCCGCACCCATTCCCCCAAAGCGGAGCGCATTCTGCAAAATTGGGAATCCTGCTTGCCCCTGTTTTGGCAGGTGATCCCGCCTTCGGAGGAGGGCAGCGAGCTGACGGATCCCTTGCGATCCCAGCCGCTGGCAGTGGAGTCTTAAGGATCTCTCAGAGCCTGCCGGTAACACTTCTTATCCCCACGACGGCCAGAGAGGCTGGTAAACTGCGAGAGTATACCTGGCCTTTTCATCCGCTTTAAATCACTATGAGTCCCAGTTTGCAAGCTGCTCAAACTCAAGCGCGAGTGCCCACCGAGACCATCCTGACGCCGCGCTTCTACACCACCGATTTCGAGGCCATCGGCAAAATGGGCTTAGGGGATCGAGAGGCTGATTTCCGGGCCATCCTGCAGGAGTTTCGCGCCGACTACAACCGCCATCACTTCGTCCGGGGTGAGGAGTTCAACCAAGACTGGGAAAGCCGCCTGGATCCGCAGGCGCGCCGGTTGTTTGTGGAGTTCTTGGAGCGCTCCTGTACAGCTGAGTTCTCCGGTTTTCTCCTCTACAAGGAGCTGTCGCGCAAGCTAAAAGAGACCAACCCCGTTTTGGCCGAGTGCTTTGCCCTGATGAGCCGCGACGAGGCCCGCCATGCCGGCTTCCTGAACCGGGCTATGGGCGACTTTAACTTGGCCTTTGACCTGAGCTTTTTGACCAAGCACAAGTCCTATACCTATTTCGCGCCGCGTTTCATCTTCTATGCCACCTATCTCTCGGAGAAGATCGGCTACTGGCGCTACATCCTCATCTACCGCCACCTGGAGGCCCACCCCGAGGATCGCGTTTACCCGATCTTCAACTTCTTCAAGAACTGGTGCCAGGACGAGAACCGCCACGGCGATTTCTTTGCGCTCATGCTCCTAAGCCAGCCGCGGCTGCTCAAGGGATGGGTGGCCAAGCTGTGGTGCCGTTTCTTCTTGCTGTCGGTGTTCGCCACTATGTACCTCAACGATGTGGGAGAGCGCCCGGATTTCTACCGCCTCATCGGGCTGGATCCCCATACTTATGACATGGAGGTAATCTACAAGACCAACCGCGAGGCGGCCAAGGTGTTCCCGGTGGTGTTGGATGTGGAAAACCCTGAGTTTGTGCGGCGGCTGCAAAAGTGCGTGGCCAACAACGCTAAGCTGAGGGAGATTGCCCGGGGATCCGGCCCCTTCAAGGGTTTGCGCAAGCTGCCCCTCTACTTGGATAACTTCTATCAGTTTTTGCGGCTGTTCCTCCTGAAACCTCGGAAAGCTGGCTTCTACCTGTGGGAGCAGCCGGAGCCCCGTTTTGAAGGAACGGCTGTTTCTGCTTGAGCCGTCTTGCCCTCAGCTTGGTACCCGTACAGCCTCATAGGTCAGCCATGAACATTGCCGCTGAGATTACGCCGCTCTTTTTGCTGGGAACGCTGGCCTTTTTGGGTTGGGGCTTCTGGAGAGCCCGTCGGCGGGGATCCTTAGCCGTTTGGGTGTGGTTACAGGGATCCCTGCTCTTGTTGCCGTGGGTG
Organism: Thermostichus sp. MS-CIW-30; assembly: GCF_054058015.1. Lineage (NCBI taxonomy): Bacteria > Bacillati > Cyanobacteriota > Cyanophyceae > Thermostichales > Thermostichaceae > Thermostichus > Thermostichus sp. MS-CIW-30. The sequence goes on along the minus strand of NZ_JBSRZW010000004.1, from coordinate 133,487 downwards.
GTTTTCCTGGGGCTGCTGCTGCTGGGGATCTACCTCAATTTTGCAGGCTTCCTGGTGTTGCTGTTGGTCTTTACAGGGCTTTACATTGCTGTGGGGCGCAAGACCCGCCAGTTGGCCCAGCAGGAGCTGCAGGCCCGTCGCGAGCAGTTGGCTCGTCTGGAAGAGCAGGGGGAAGCCCCTTCGGCAGGGGAGGCGCCTTTGGAAGCGCCTGCGGTTCTGCAGCGGATCTCGGCTGAGGATCTGCAGGCCATTCAGTCTATTTTCGGCCTCGATACCTTTTTCGTCACCGAGACCGTCCCCTATGGGGAAGGGGCGATTTTTAAGGGCAACCTGCGCCAGGAGGCGGAGGTGGTGGTACCCCTGCTGGTGGAGAAGCTCAAAGAGCAGGTGGGCAGTCGCTACCAGCTCTTTTTGGTGGAGGATCCGGCGGAAAAGCCGGCGGTGGTGGTCTTGCCGGATCCCATCGTCAATTACCGCGCTTCCGTGGGGGCGCAGATCCTGGCGGGGGCGTTGCTGGTCTTCAGCTTCGTCGCCACGTTGGAGGTGGGGGCCAATCTCTTGGGCTTCCGGCTGTTGGATGCGCCAGGGCGCTGGGTGGAAGCCCTGCCGGTGGCGGCCGGGATCTTCGCCATCTTGCTGGTGCATGAGACCGGACACCGCTGGATGGCGGGCAAGTACGGCGTGCGCCTCAGCCCTGCTTTTGTTATCCCCAGCTTGGGGATCGGCACGCTGGGATCCCTAAACCGCATCCAATCGCCGGTGCCCAGCCGCAAGGCCCTCTTCGACATTGCCTTTGCCGGCCCGGCAGCGAGCGGGATCCTGTCGCTGCTGGTGCTCTTGGCTGGCCTGAAGCTCTCCGGCTCCGAGGGTCTGTATGTGCCCACGGAGATCTTCCGCAGCTCCATCCTGGTAGGCACCCTAGCGCGGCTGGTGCTGGGATCCCAGTTGCAGGCGGAGCTGATCCCCATTCATCCTTTTGTTGCCGTGGGCTGGATTGGCCTGGCAATCACCGCCTTGAGCCTGCTGCCGGCAGGGCAGCTGGACGGGGGTCGCATTGTGCAGGCGGTGTACGGGCGGAAGACGGCGGCCCGCGCCACCTTCATCACCCTGATTGCCTTGGCGGTGGCGGCCATCAGCAACGTCTTGGCCCTCTATTGGGCGCTGCTGATCCTGTTCATTGCTCGCGAGCCAGAGCGTCCCCCTCAGGATGAAATCACAGAGACCGATGGCCAGCGGGATGCGCTGGCTTTGCTGGCCCTCTTTTTGATGGTCATGACCCTGTTGCCGATTGCTCCGGCCTTGGCGGGCTTTCTCAATTTCCCCAACGGCTGATGGGGTAGAGGCCCAGGATCCGCCGGCGAGAGGAGCTCACTGTGTCTGGACCGGGGAAAGGCTTTGGCCTAGGCAAAGCTGGAAAGGACAGAGGAGAGCACCTGCAGCGTCTGTTGGCCCAAGCCGTTCGCCATCACCAGGCAGGTCAATGGCCACAGGCCGTCTCGCTTTACCAGCAGGTGCTGCAAGCCCAGCCCACCCACCCCGAGGCACTGCACCTCTTGGGGGTCTGTCGGCAGCAACAGGGATCCCTGGACGACGCGATTGCCCTGATCCGGCAGGCCCTTGTCCAACAGCTTTGGTTCCCCGATGCCCACTTTAACCTGGGGATTGCCCTCAAGCAGGCGGGGCGGCTGGCGGAGGCGAAAACTCACCTGCAACTGGCCCTAGAGCAGGGGGGGCCGGATCCAGAAGTCTTCTACCAGTTGGGGCTGGTGCTGCGGCAGCAGGGGGATTTGGAGGCGGCCCTTGTCCCCTTAGGACAGGCCCTGGAGCTGCAGCCGGACTTTGCCGATGCTGCCTACACCTTGGCCATTGTGCTGCGGGATTGTGGCCAAGAGGAAAAAGCGGCGGAGCTGTTCTACCAACTCTGGCAAGCGGATCCCGCCGACTTGGCCGCGGCCCTGGGGTGGTGTGTGAGCCAGTTGCCCTTGCTGTACGCCTCAGCAGACCAAGTTTCCGTGGCTCGGGAGCGCTACCGCCAAGCCCTACAACAGGTGAAGGGCCGCTGGGAACACCTGCCGCGGGATCCGATAACCCTGGAGCAAGCGGCTGCCGGGATCGGCTCCGTCCAGCCCTTCTTTTTGCCCTACCAAGGCCAGAACGACCGCGATCTGCAGCAGCTCTACGGATCCCTGGTCTGTGAGGTCATGGCAGCCCGCTACCCCCACCCCCCTCTGCTGCTCAAGCAACGCGCCGACAAGCTGCGGGTGGGCATTGTCTCCGGCCTGTTTCGGGATCACTCCGTTTGGAAGATCCTGACTCGCGGCTGGGTAGAAGCCCTGGATCGTGCTCAAGTGGCCCTCTACGGCTTCCACACCTCGGTCATCCAAGATGAGGTCACGTGCTCCCTGCCCCCTCGTTTTGAGCACTTTGTGGCCGGATCCCGCAGCATAGAAGAATGGCAAGCGGCTATTCGAGAGGCACAGCTGGATGTGCTCCTCTACCCGGAAGTGGGCATTGACCCGGTCTGTGCCCAACTGGCCGCCCTCCGCTTGGCGCCGGTACAGGCGATGGCCTGGGGCCACCCGCAAACTTCTGGCCTGCCGACAATAGACGTTTTCCTCAGCAGCGAGCTGATGGAGCCGCCGGACGGGGCCGGCCATTACACCGAGCAGCTCCTGCCCCTGCCTGGCATCGGCACCTACTATATTCCCCTAGAAGTTGACCCCGCCCCTGTGGACTGGCAAGCTTGGGGGGTGGATCCCGACAGGGTGCTTTACCTCTGCGCCCAATCCCTATTCAAGTACTTACCTCAGTACGACGAGGTGTTCCCCCGCATCGCCCGGGAAGTGGGGAAGTGTCAATTTCTATTTTTGCGGGGCCGCCTCTCCCAAGGGATCCGCGAGCGCTTTTGGCAGCGGCTGCGACGAGCCTTTCAGGCCTATGACCTAGCTGCCGAAGAGTATGTGGTGCTCCTACCGGAACTCTCGCCTGCAGAATATGCCGCCTACAACGCCCTGGGGGATATTTACCTGGATAGCCTCGGCTGGTCAGGGGGCAACACCACCCTGGAAGCCCTGCCCCACGGCCTGCCCATCGTCACCTTGCCCGGATCCCTGCTGCGGGGCCGCCACACCTACGCCATCCTGCAGCAGATGGGGATCCTGGATACCATCGCCCACACCCTCGATGAATACGTCCAGATTGCCAGTCAGTTGGGCTTGGATCCAGAGTGGCGAGAGCAAATGGGCCAGCAGGTGAAAGCACGTCAAGATCGCGTCTACCGGGATCCCGCGCCGATCCGCGCTCTGGAAGAGTGGTTGCGAAGCCTGAAGACCTGAGGGGGCAGTTTGGGTGAAAGGATAAACGGGCGAGTGTTGTCCTCTTGAAGGGATCCCGGACAGATGGCAGGATAGGTGGGGTTGTCTTGCCGGGCTTTGCCCATGTCTTCTGAGTCTGCTCCCGGTCAGTTCCCCAGTCCGGAAAACGCCCCCGACAACTTGCCCTCCCTTTCAACGCGCCTGAAAGAGATTGCCGTGGTATTCCTGCGGCTGGGATCCCTGGGTTTCGGCGGCCCCCAAGCCCACATCGCCATGCAACACGATGAGGCGGTGATCCGGCGGGGCTGGATGAGCCAGGAACAATTTACCGAAGGGGTGGGCCTATGTGAAATGTTGCCAGGGCCAGCTTCTACCCAGATGGGGATCTATGTCGGCTATGTGCGGGCAGGCTGGTTGGGGGCGGTGCTGGCGGGGATTTGCTTCATTGCCCCTGCTTTTGTGATCGAGGTGATTTTTTCTTGGCTTTACTTTCGCTTTCAGGGGGTGCCGCAGCTAGAGGGGATGTTTTTTGGGGTGGCCCCGGTGGTGATCGCCATTATCCTGGCCTTTTGCTGGAAACTGGGCCGTAAAGCTGTGAAGGATTGGAGCCGGGGGCTGATCGCGGTGGCGGCCTTTGCCCTGCTGCTGATTGGGGGGGTGAATATCCTGTTGCTGTTCGGGCTGGCGGCTCTGGTGGGGCTGCTGCTGTATGGGCCCAAAAAAGGCCCACTATCGGGGATCCCGATTTTACTCCCTTGGCCAGTATTGACGTTGGCCCAGACGGTAGTGGCCACGGTTCCACCGGAAACCCTTATCCTGAGCAGCTTTTGGGGTCTGGAGCGGATTGGTGCCTATTTCTGGCCTTTGACCTTGTTTTTCCTGAAAGTAGGCGGCGCCATCTTCGGGGGAGGGCTGGTGATCATCCCCTTCATCGCCGACGAGGTGGTGGATCAGTTGGGCTGGTTGACGCCGACAGAGTTCTTGGATGGGGTGGCCATTGGGCAATTTACTCCTGGCCCGGTGGTGCTGACGGCAGCCTTTATCGGCTACAAGGTGGCAGGGGTGCTGGGGGCCCTGACGGCAACAGTGGCCATCTTTGCCCCTTCTTTTGCCTTTATTTTGCTGGCAGCTCCGGTTCTGTTGCGCATACGGCACAATGCTTGGGTGAAGGGATCCCTGCAGGCAATTACCCCAACGGCCCTGGGGGCTGTTGCTGCGGCTACAGTGCCCTTGGCCCAAAATGCGCTGCTACAACAAACAACTCCCGCTTCGCTGGTGGCTTTGGGGATCGGGGTAGCGGCCTTCATTGCCTTGATGCGCTTTCGCCAGCCCACTTGGCTGTTGGTGTTGATGGGAGGGGGGGCGGGTTTGCTGGCCCGAGGTCTGCTGGCCTAAAGGTTTTGCTCCCTGGCCCTGCTTTCTCCTTGGGGGTGAGGGAATGACCCTGATTCAGCCTGATGGCCACGGCACTAACTGGCTTGGGCCAGCCCTTCCTCAGAGGGATCCCTGCCTTCCAGGCGACAAAACAGTTGCCGCATGAGCAGCTCCCGTTGGCCAAGAGACAGGTGAGGGGCAAGGGTGCCGGGAAAGTGGGGCATGGCGAGGGTGACACGATCCAACAGGTCGGCGCGGCGATGTCTCTGTTGAATAGCCCAAGCCCGTTCCAGAAGGTTTTGGGCTGCTTCTGGCGCTAATCCCGCTTGCTCCGATAACCACGCTGCCAGTTGTTCCAAATCGGGGTCGAAGCGCAGCCGGTACATGTAGATCAACATGCCGATCCCGATCACCAAGCCCAAGCCACTGGCTACATAGGCGGCTTTGATGGAAGTTCCCGGCAGATAGGCCACCGCCGACACGCGCAAGATTTCGTAAGGGATGCGAATCAAGCTGTAGCCGACCACATACGTCCAAACCCAAGTGCCATCTTTGAGTTTGGGAAAGCGCCAGAACATTCCCATCAAGAGGGCAAATAGAAGCAGGTTGAGGACGCTTTCGTAAAAAAAGATGGGGTGAAAAAACTCAAATTGGCTGTATTCCGGCTCGCGGGCTTGGGGAGGAATGTACACCCGCAGCGGCCAAGGGCTGTCGGGAGGAATAGGGGCACCGTAGGCCTCAGAGTTGAAAAAGTTGCCCCAGCGCCCGATGGCTTGGCCCAAAATCAACCCCGGCGTGAGCACATCGGCGTACTTCCAGCCGTTGATCCCGGTGGTGCGGCAATAGAGGTAAAGGGCAAGCGCGCCGGCCAACACCCCACCGTGGATGATGAGACCCCCCTGCCAAATGGCAAAGGCCGAGAGGGGGTTGTCTTGGAACTCTGACCAGTGGGTGAGGACGTAGTAGAGGCGGGCGCCCAGAAACCCAGATATTACCAACCACAGGGCCAGTAGCTCCACTCGTTCACTGGCTTTGCCAGGCTCTTTCTCTAGATGACGAGATTCTGCCAACGCTTTGGTCAAGATCAAGCCGACCAACACGGCCACTGCCATCAATAGGCCATACCAGCGTAGGCCCAGCCCTCCCACCAGCGGGGTGCCGGGGGGAAAGCGGAAGACAAATTCTCCAGGTGAGCTGAAGGTAAGGCCCAACAGCCCTGCACTCCATAGGTTCATCGACAACACGCTCTGCACCCCAAAATTGCTCAACTCAGTTCCACCAGTCGGCTTTATCAACCTCACCCGCTTGGGTTAGCGGGACGGAGTCCCTTCCGGGCTCTTCTCCCCTATCCCCGGCAGCCATTCACAGGCTCCAACAGGGATCCATTCTCCCCGATCCTGAAGCAGCGCCAGTCCTCGTTCCCGGTTGACCCGATCCTACAGGCCCGTCACGGACAAGATTCCACCCTAGAGCCCATACCTTTACCAAAAAGCTAGGTCCAAAGCCCCGCCCTTCCAGGACGGCTTTTGCCCTGTTAGACCTGCGATAAGATACACCCACGCTGGTCGGAGATGCCAAACTCCTCAAGGCCACTCCAGCGCAGTACCAAGCCTTCGATGACGGAGTACACCGGCCAAGTGGTGGGGCTAGATGGGGGCGACAGCAGTGGGCAAGCTGTGCCGTGTCTCCAGTCTTTGCGTTGTACCGAAAGGAGATGGAGGATGTCAACTGGACAGGGGTGTGGATCCCGGATGGGTTGCAGTTGGTATCCATTGCTCCTGAGGCCAAGGCGGTGATGCAACACTGTTATGGCGGCTACACCACCAACCTGACTCTGGAGGAGTTCATCCGCCCCGAAAACTACCTGGTTCATACCCTGGAAGGACAACCGCTCCCGGTAGGGCCGGTGCGCACTTTGATCCCTCACCCATATGCCTGGAGTTTCCCCCCTAAGATCAGCTGGGCTTTTGGGGGAGCAACGGCTACTACATGGGCGGTGAACCCTGGGCCGAAGAACGCTACAGCAATCTATAGAGGCTCTGAAATTTTGCGCTCCTTTAGCAGGGATCCCTCGAAGTTCTTTGCCGCTATCTGCCGTTTTGGCCGCAAACTGAAGAGAGCACCTTGGTTGCCGTTGCTGCGAACGCCTGAGGTGCCTGTGTCTTTAGATCTCAAAGAAAGCTTAATATAGCAAAGCTCAAAAGATCCATTGGACTCCATTCCGCTTACGCAAACACTAGAAATCATGGGATCCCGTTCACCGCGTCCAGCCCGGCCCATCCGTTCCGGCCGCTATCCGGCCAAAGAGCTGTGCAGCCAGTGCGGCCTCTGCGATACCCGCTACGTGGCCCACGTCAAAGAAGCCTGTGCCTTCTTGGACCAGCAACTGACCCAGTTGGAAGAACAGACCCACGGGCGATCCCGGGAATCGCTGCGCTCAGGATCCCTCGCCGTCACCGATACCGATTACTTCGGTGTCTACGAGGCAATGTACACAGCCCGCAAACGGGATCCGATCCCGGGGGCCCAGTGGACGGGCATTGTCAGCAGCATTGGCATGAAGGCCCTCACCACTGGCTTGGTGGAAGGGGTGGTGTGCGTGCAGGCGGATGAGCGGGATCGCTTTCAGCCACGGCCCATCCTGGCCCGTACCCCCGAAGCGGTCTGGGCGGCGCGAGTTAACAAGCCAACTCTTTCTCCCAACTTGTCTGTGTTGGAGCAGGTGGAGCAAAGCGGCCTCAAGCGCCTATTGGTGATCGGGGTGGGCTGCCAAATTCAGGCTTTGCGGGCGGTGGAAAAAAAACTGGGCCTGGAGAAGCTGTACGTGTTGGGCACGCCCTGTGTGGACAATGTCAGCCGTGCCGGGCTGCAAAAGTTTCTAGAAACCACCAGCCGCTCCCCACAGACGGTGGTGCACTACGAGTTTATGCAAGACTTCCACATCCACTTCAAACACGAAGATGGCTCGGTGGAAAAGGTGCCCTTCTTCGGCCTCAAGACCAAAGAACTCAAGGACGTGTTTGCCCCCTCCTGCCTCAGTTGTTTTGACTATGTGAATGCTCTGGCAGATCTGGTGGTGGGCTACATGGGATCCCCCTTGGGCTGGCAGTGGCTGCTGGTGCGCAATCAGCGGGGGCAAGAGCTGTTGGACTTAGTCTGGGAGGAGCTGGAAACCCAACCGGTGATCTCGCAGGGATCCCGGAGGGCGGCAGTGCAGCAGGGGATCCCTGCCTACGACCAAGCCCTGAGTTTGCCAATGTGGCTGGCTCGCCTCTTGGGGGCGGCAATCCAGCGCTTTGGGCCGCGCGGCCTGGAATATGCCCGCTTCTCCATCGATTCCCACTTCACCCGCAACTACCTCTACGTGCGCCGCCACTATCCCCAGAAGTTGGAGCAGCACGTGCCCCCCTTTGCCCGGCGGATTGTGGAGCAGTACCAACTCCCGCAAGACTGAGGCTCAGCAGTAGCGGATCCCAGCTTCCGCCCAGCGATCGATAGCCTGACCTATGCGCTCGCAATCGGCAATTAGGCTAATCCGCACGTAGCCCTCTCCTCCCTCTCCAAAAGCGCTGCCGGGGGTTACGACCACGCCTGTAGATTCCAGCACCCGCAGGGCAAACTCCGTCGATCCCTCAGGGGTGCCGTCGGCAGCGCGGGGGGTAGGGATCCAGAGATACATCGTCGCCCGTGGCGGCTCGATCCGCCAGCCCAACTCCGCTAGGCGGCCGATCAGATAGTCGCGCCGGCGGCGGTAGCGCTCTTGTACCTGCTCCAGGTAGCTATCCGGCAGGCGCAGGGCAGTTTCGGCGGCCTTTTGGATGGCGGCAAAAATGCCGTAGTCGAGATTGGTTTTCAGGGTGCGCAAGCTCTGGATGATCTGGCGATTGCCCACCACAAATCCCACCCGCCAGCCGGCCATGTTGTAGGTTTTGGAGAGGGTGTGGAACTCCACTGCCAAGTCCTTGGCGCCTGGGATCTGCAGCAGGCTGGTGGGCCGGTAGCCGTCAAAAGCCAGCTCGGCATAGCACAGGTCGTGCACCAGGATGAGATCGTAGCGGCGGGCAAACTCCACCACCTCCTCAAAAAAAGAGCGGGGCGCAACTGCCGCCGTCGGGTTGTTGGGGTAGTTAAAGTAGAGCACCCGCGCTTGCTGGGCCACTTCCGGCGGTATTTCTTGCAGATCGATCAACCACCCCTTCTGCGGGCGCAGCATCATCGGGTAGATCTGCCCGCCGGCAATCATGGGGCCGCGAAAATGGGCTGGATAGGCAGGGCTGGGCACCAACACCAGATCTCCGGGATCCACATAGGCCAGAGCCAGGTGGGTCAGCCCCTCTTTGGATCCCAGCAAAGGCAGCGCCTCTCCATTGGGATCCAGCTCCACCCCGTAGCGGCGCCAGTACCAATCCGTGATCGCCTGGCGGAAGCTGGCCGTGCCCTCAAAGGGCGGGTAGCCGTGGTGGGCGGGATCCGCAATGGCCGCCTGCGCCGCCTCCACCACCGGCTGTGGGGTGGGACCATCGGGGTTGCCCATGCCCAGATCGATCAAATCCAACCCCTGCTGGCGGGCGCGGGCCTTCAGCTCATCCAAGCGGGCGAAGACATAGGCGGGCAGCTTGTTCAGCCGCTGGGCGGGAACGAGAGCGCGGTTCATGGCAAGAATGGGGAAGGGGCACAGCCGGTGCCTGATGGGAGGATAGGTACCTAACTTACCGCCAGACCTGCATCCAAAGCAATGATCGAGATTGGCGGCTTTGGGCATCCGGGATCCCGAACAGCTAGGATAGATATCCCAAGTTATCGACGAGCCAACAGTGCCCCTACCTCTTGTGGCCATTGTGGGCCGCCCCAACGTGGGCAAATCCACCCTCGTCAACCGCATGGCGGGGGTGCGTTCGGCCATTGTGCACGATGAGCCCGGCGTGACCCGGGATCGCCTGTACCAGGAGGTGGAGTGGAACGGGCGCCGCTTGCGGGTGGTGGACACCGGCGGCCTGGTTTTTGGCGACGACAGCGAATTTCTGCCCCACATTCGCCAGCAAGCGATGGCAGCCATGGCCGAGGCGCAGGCCGTGATCTTCGTGGTGGATGGCCGAGAGGGACTGACACCCGCCGATGTAGAAGTGGCCGATTGGCTGCGCAAACAACCCCTGCCGGTGGTGGTGGCCGTAAACAAGTGCGAGTCGGGGCAGATGGGCCTGGCTCAGGCAGCAGCCTTTTGGGAGCTGGGGCTGGGGGATCCGATCCCCTGTTCCGGCATCCATGGCAATGGGGTAGCCGAGCTGTTGGAGGCGGTGCTGGCTCACTTGCCCGAAGTGACCGCAGAAGCCGCAGGCGAGCCAGATCCCATCGCCGTCTCGATTGTGGGACGGCCCAACGTCGGCAAATCCAGCCTGCTCAACCGCCTGGTGGGATCCGAGCGGGCCATCGTCAGCCCCATTTCCGGCACCACCCGCGATGCCATCGACACCGTGGTCACCTGGGAAGGGCAGCCCTATCGCCTCATCGATACCGCCGGCATCCGCAAAAAAAACCGCGTGCAGTACGGCATTGAGTTCTTCAGCATCAACCGGGCCTTCAAGGCCATCCAGCGCTCGGATGCAGTGCTGCTGGTGATCGATGCTTTGGAGGGGGTTACCGAACAGGATCAGAGGCTGGCCGGGCGCATCGAAGAAGAGGGCCGCGCCTGCGTTGTCGTCGTCAACAAGTGGGATGCAGTAGAAAACAAAGATACCCACACCATCAACGAGTTCACCCGCGAGATTCGCGACAGGCTTTACTTTATCGAATGGGCGCCGCTCCTGTTTGTCAGCGCCCTCACCGGGCAACGCACCCACAAAATCTTTGAGCAGGTGAATACCGTGGTGGCCGCCCACCGCAAACGGGTTCCCACCGCTGTGGTCAACGAAGTGCTCCAGGATGCTCTTGCCTGGCAATCGCCCCCCACCAACCGCCAGGGCAAGCAGGGCAGAATTTACTACGGCACCCAGGTGGCGGATCGGCCCCCCACCTTTGTTCTGTTTGTCAACGATCCCGATTTGTTTAAGGATAACTACCGCCGCTTCCTGGAAAAGCACTTCCGGCAAAACCTGGACTTTACCGGTACCCCCATTCGCTTTCTCTGGCGCGGCAAATCCGAGCGCTTGGTTGGGCGGGCGGTGCGAAAATTGGAGAGATCCCTGACCTCTCGTTAGGCCCTCTGGTCTACTGAAAGCCTATGGCTGTGGATCCCAACGTCAAAACCCTGGTTGACAACCGTCGCGCCCGCTTCGAGTACGACATCTTGGAGACCTATGAGGCCGGGATCCAACTGACCGGCACAGAGGTGAAATCGATACGAGCGGGCAAAGCCAACCTGCAAGACGCTTTTGCCCTCTTTCGGGATGGGGAAGCATGGCTGCACAATCTGCACATCTCCCCCCATGACACCGCCAGCAAAGTGTTTAACCACGACCCTACCCGCCGCCGCAAGTTGCTGCTGCACCGCCGCGAGATCGACCGCCTACGGGGCTTGGTGGAACAAAAGGGCCTGACCGTGGTTCCCCTCAAGCTGGTGCTCAACCGCGGCTGGATCAAAGCCCATCTGGGCGTAGCCCGTGGCAAAAAGCTCCACGACAAGCGGCAGGCAATCAAAGAGCGGCAAACCCAGCGGGAGATTCAGCGGGAACTGAAGGAACGATAAATTTCTCCCTGAGCCCCTGCTGGCTTCCACGTCGTTTGCCAAGCGCCTTTTTGTATTCTCAGATACAGCGATCTGCAGCGGGATCCCGATGATGGATGTAGTCTCCCGGCTTTGGATCCCTGTTCTGTTGGAGCTGCCTGTGAACTGGAATCTTACCCGCGCTTTTTCTCCCTCGAGAGGCTGGGCTATTGGCCTGGCAGTCGCCGCTCTACTGGGATCCACCCCCACAACAGCGCAAGAGACCTTCAAAGTGGGCATGGTGCTGGTGGGGCCGATGCAGGATGGCGGCTGGAGCCAGGCCCATGTGGAGGGCAGCGAATATGTCAAGGCCAAGTTGCCCGGTGTCGAGTTTGATTACCTGGATAAGGTGAACCCAGCGGATCGGCCCAATGTGCGCGCCTCTCAGGTGGCGGATGACATGATCGCCCGAGGTGCGAAGGTTATCATCTTTACTTCTGATGACCACAAAGACGACGCGATTGAAACGGCCCGCAAGCATCCCGAGATTGCGGTTATCCATGCTTCTGGGGACATGGCCTGGAAGGAGGGGAAAAATTACATCGATCTGCCCAACTTGGCCAACATCATGCCCCAGATGGAAGCGATGCGCATGGTGGCTGGCTGTGCTGCAGCCCTGGGCTCCGAAACCGGCAAAATTGGCCTATTGGGACCTCTGATCAACGATGAAACCCGCCGTTACGCTGCTGCTGCTTACTTGGGGGCCAAATACTGCTGGGATACTTACCGAGATCGTCCTGAAGAGTTGCAGTTCCGGGTGACCTGGATTGGCTTCTGGTTCAACATTCCAGGGGTTACTTTGGATCCAAGCAAGGTTGCCGATGACTTTTACAACAGCGGCTTTGATGTGGTGATGTCGGGGTTGGATACGCCGGAGGCGGCGGTACAAGGCAAGCGGGCTGCTGAGGCCGGAAAGCGAGTGCGCTACACCCACTACGGCCTGGCCAGCGGTTGTAACTTTGCGCCCGAAATTTGCCTGGGGGTTTCCTACTACAACTGGGGGCCAGGATACAAGCAATTGATCGAGGCAGCTCGCGCGGGCACCTTCGAGAGCCAATTCCTACGTCCGCCCATCGACTGGTCAGACATCAACAACCCGGACACGTCTTCGGCGGGGTTCATCATGGGAGAAGCCCTGAAGCCGGAAGACAAGGCCAAGCTGGAGGAGTTTATTGCTGGCTTGGGGAATGGCAGCATTCAGCTCTTCAAGGGGCCGCTCAACTTCCAAGATGGCACGCCCTTCTTGGCTGAGGGGGAAGTGGCCAGCGAGGTTGATATTTGGTATCTGGGCCAGTTGCTGCAGGGCATGGAGGGAGCCAGCAACTAGCGGAAGGCGTTCTAGGCTCCGGGTAGGGGGAAGAAGCGGTCGGTGGCTTTCACCCGCTGACACCAGGCTCGGATCTGAGGAAAGGGCTTGAGGTCAAACCCGCCCTGCTCCGCCACATGGGTGTAGGTAAAAAGGGCGAGATCGGCGATGGTGTAGCGGTTGCCCACAAAAAACACCTTCCCCTGCAGGTGGCCTTCCATGATCTCCAGCGCCTCTGTTCCAGATTTCAAGTTCTGGGCGATCACGTCAGCATGGGCCTCTGCTTGGCCGGCCCGCACCCAGAAGCGAGTGGTGGCGATGTAGCGGGCAATGCGGGTTTGTTCAAAAAGCAACCACTTCAAAATCTCGGCCCGTTCCAACTTGTTTTGGCCGTAGAGGGGGGTGTCTTCTGCCAGGTAGACCAAGATCGCGGCGGACTCGGCCAAGACCGTTCCATCTTCCAGTTCCAAAGCCGGGATCTGGCCCAGGGGGTTTTTGGCCAGGTACTCGGGGCGGCGGTTTTCTCCGGCCCTGGAGTTGACTTCAACCGTCTCATAGGGGATCCCCAATTGCTTGAGGAGCAATTCCACTTTGTAGCAATTTCCGGAGGTTGGGATCCCGTACAGTCGCAACATTGTGGTTAACCTCAGCCCAAAGCACCTTACAAAGAACTTCGTCCTAACAACGCCAACGGCAACCCAATCAACAAAAACCCTCTGTCCCTAACACTTTTTTAGCAGCTTTGTTCTTCCAACTCCTGCATCTGCCGGCGGTATTCCCGCCCAAAGGCTTGCAGCAACCCTTCTGCATGGGAAAGAGGCCCTGCTTCATAGGCACGGGATCCCACCCCTTGCTGGGTGAGCTCGCACAGGTGCCAATCCTGTCGATTGGTGCGATCCCACAATTCCACCACCTCGCTGGGATCAAAACCATCCAGCGCCAAGGTCTCCGGCTCAAACAGCCAATCGCAGACAACCCGCGTCCGGTCGGATCCCTGGGGCCACAGAGTGTGGGTCATGACATAGTCCGGCTGCAGGCTCAAGAATAGATTGGGCATAAGGGTGTAGTAGTAGGCCCGCCGTTGGTTCTCGCCTCGCACGGTGGAGATCAGGGGCAAGCTGCGTTGGCCACTCATGTTTAGGCTGGTCACATCTGGATTGAGCAACATGTAGCCGCCCAAAAAGGGGCCTTCCATCAGGTCGTTGCGACCGCTGCGAGCCGGCGAAAGACGGGCCAATTCCGGGTGAATGAGGGGGCAGTGGTAGCACTCAGAGTAGTTTTCAAACAGCAATTTCCAGTTGGCCTGAACGTTGTATTCAATACGATGACCTCGCCGCAGAGCGGACAGGTTCCACTCTCGGAAACGACCTTGCAATGGGGCAAAAACCTCATCGAAGGGCTGAGGATTGCGGCTGAGGTTGACCCAGACGAAGCCTTCCCATTCTGCCAAGGCAGCGGAGTGGAGGGGATAATCTTCACGGCGAAAGTCTTCCACCTCGTGCATCTGGGGAGCCGCCAACAATTGTCCATCCAGCCCATAGCGCCAGGCGTGGTAGGGGCAAGGGATCCCATCGGCAAAATGGCCTTGGAGCTCGCTGCAGAGTCGGGTTCCTCGATGGCGACAGTGGTTGAAGAAGGCATGGGCTTGCCCCTTGGGATCCCGTACCAGGATCAGGCTTTCCCTGAGCACCTGCACCTGCAAAAAGTCTCCAGGTTGGGCCAGATCGGCACTGCGCCCCACGCAGAACCACTGCCGATAAAAAATCCGCTCGATCTCCGCCTCAAAACGGCTGGAGGAGACGTAGTAGTGGCCCGGCAGGGTGCGGGCGCCGGGTTGAACAGTAGCGGGATAGAAAGCGGTCATGGGGCAAAGCAGCGATAAGAAAAACTGCTGTGGGACTCCAGAGGCTTTGCTATCCAAGCTAACGCAGGGATCCCATCCGGCATCTATTCCAAGCAGATCCAAGGCATTTTTAAGGCATTTTTGCAGCATTCCCCCCAGGCACGCCGTGCTGCTCGCGCAAATACCCCAGTCTCCTACCCACAAGGGGAGAGGGGGGCATAAGAACTCCGTCCTGCTGACGCAAATGGCTTATTCCCGCTAGGGGGACGTAGCGCTGTAGCCCAAGTCGCGCAGAAGGTGCTCAGAGCGCCGCCAGTGGGGCCGCACCTTGACAAACAGCTCCAGGTACACCTTGCCCAGGATCAGCTTTTGAATCTGCAGGCGGGCTGCCTGGCCGATCTGCTTGAGCCTTTCCCCTCCTTTGCCAATGAGGATCCCCTTTTGCGAGTCCCGCTCTACATAGAGGGTGGCCAAGATGCGGGTGACGTTGGGGGTTTCTTCCACCTGGTCGATGGTCACGGCCACGGAATGGGGCACTTCCTCGCGGGTCTGCAGCAGCACCTGTTCTCGGATCAGCTCCGCCATGATGAACCGCTCCGGCTGATCCGTCACCAGATCCGGCGGGTAGTAGTAGGGGCCGGTGGGCAGCAGATCGATGGTGGCTTGGATCAGGGGTGTCAAACTGCTGGGATCCAAGGCAGACACCCAAACGACAGGAGCGCCGGGGCGCAGGGCTTGGTAGCTCTCTTGGTGAGCTTGGCGCACGGCAGCATCCCGAGGAAGCAGATCCGCTTTGTTGCAGACGATCAGGCAGGGGGAAGCAGCAGGGATCCGCTCGGCAATAAAAGCATCCCCGCGTCCTGCCGGCACCGATCCATCCACCACGAAGAGGATCACGTCCACAGCGGCAATGGCTGCCTGGGCGTTGTGTACCAAGATTTCCCCCAGGCGGTGGTGGGGTTTGTGGATGCCAGGGGTATCCACCCAGATGATCTGGGCTTGGGGTAGGGAGAGGATCCCCTGTAGGCGGTTGCGGGTGGTCTGGGCCACGGGAGAGGTGATGGCAATCTTTTGTCCCACCAGGGCGTTGAGTAGGGTGGACTTGCCCACATTGGGCCGCCCGATCAGCCCCACAAACCCCGACTTAAACCCTGGCGGGGCAGCCGGGATCGCAGACAGTTCCCCACTGCTGACACGACCGGGCGCCGATTCCCCTTCTGCTGCAGCAGCGGAGGACTCTGTCCCGCCGTCGCCAATGGATCCCTGTCCCTCAGGGGAGGGATCCCTCCCGTCTGGAGGAGAGTGGGAAGATCCGGCGCTCTGCTCTCGTAGCTCTTCTAAAGGCTCTGTCCCGCTGTCGCGAGAGGAAGCTGGGGATGGGGAGGGTCGGGATCCCTGCAGGACGGCCAGCTTGAAGTTGTAGTTCTCCACCATGCCTGGGATCAAAAACAGGTCAATCAACTGCCCAATGCCCAACAGGCCAAAGGTGAACAGCCAGAGAACGCCTGTGCCGGTCTTGCCCAGGTAGAGGCGATGGACGCCACAGATCCCGAAGATGCCCAACGCCCAGAGGATATAGGCAGTACCGACAGACTTGGGTTCAGCGGGGGGCAGCAGGTAGCGAGAACTCATGGGGATTTGACGAGATAACTTTGAGCGGGTACTCCAAGTCTAAGTCTGTCATCTCCTGGCCTGGACGGGCAGAAGAGAACCGGCGTGATCTCTGCAAGCAAGCTGGGATCCCTTCACGGCCATAACTTTCACCCAACCTCTAGCGGATAGAGTAGGCTGCTGAGGCGGCAGGCAACTGCAAGGATAGGGATCCCAGCGGGGCCAAGGTGGTGCCGGGGTAGTAAAAAGCGAGGATTTGCGCCGCGTTAAACCCCTGCCGAGCCAGGGTATAGGAGCCGTACTGGCTCAAGCCCACCCCATGGCCGAAGCCGCCACCGATGAAGCGATAGCCTGCCAATCGCTCCCCTTGTTTCAGAGGCTCTATCCGAAACAGGGTGCTGTACAGGCGAGGAAAAGCCAAGCGTACCTGATCCTTGCGCAAAAGAATCGAGCGGATCCCTTCTGCCGTCTGCAAGTCCAATTGCATCACCTGCACCCGGCCACTGGCGGAGCGCTCCAGGATCTGCATCCCCGCGATGCTGCTCCAGGTGGGCATCGGGATCCCTAGGTAGTCTTGGCCGGCGCGCAACTGGGTGTTCAGCTCCTCCAGAGATAGGGAGAACTCCCAGCGGAATAGGCGGGATACCCCTGCTTCGTTGAAGCCCTCTCGTTGGGCCAAAAACGCCTGGAAGCTGCTCTCCTGCCGCAAATCCAGGGGCTTACCCGGTTGATGGGCAATATCCGCTTGCGGGCGTAGGTAGGGGCGCGGATCCCCGTCCCAAACATCTTCAAAGGCCGCCGAGATGCCGCCATTGGTAGAGGAATAGACAGCATCCACCAGCTCGCCATTGTAGGTGAGCACCAGGCCGCTGGTCTGGCGAATGGCTTCGTCTGCCCGTGGGTGAGTTCCGGTCAATCCCTTGTAAACCTGGCAATGGGTATTGGCGCAGAGCTGATAATCGTCAACCTGAAAGCGGTGGAGGTTCTTGAGGGCGTAGGTGCGCGCCAAAATCGCCTGGGCGGCCATCGCGGCAAAAGGGGCCCCTGGCCCCACCTCGTGGGGAACTACCCCCCGCAAATAGGTTTCCAGAGGCACGGCATTGACCACAGTGTAGCTGCCGTAGGCATTGGGCTGAAAGGTGATGGATCCGGCATAGTAGTGGTCGTTCACCCGTAGATAGCCGGCATCAGAGGTCACCCTGAGGCGGGTGCGGTGGTAGCGAAAGTGTTCATGAACCCAGCTCAGCTCCGCCCGTTCGCGTCGCTCCTGCACCTCGAGCCGCACATGGGGGATCCCTTCTTTCTGGGCATACTGCTGAATCTGGGCCAGTTGTTGCGGGGTGTAGGCGCGGTTGGCCCACACCTGCCATTCTTGCGGCTGGGCGATCTCGGTGCTGATGCCCAGAGACTGCCAATGGTTGGCATTGGCCTCGGCACTCTCAAAGCTTTTGTGGCTGCTGAGGATTAGACGGTATACGGTTTCCGGGGTGGTCAGGGCGCGATTGACAATGCCGATGCTGACCCGAGGCGTTCGCTGGGTCTGGGTGCTGCCGTCTGCTTGAGGGAATTCCAGGGTGAGAAGGGATCCCGTCGGCGCCGCCAGCTCCACTTGATCCGTCTCAGAACGGCCAAAGCGTTGCAAAATGCCTATATGCAGGATTGGGTTTTCGGGGGTGGCTGCCGTGGCCAAGGTCTCTTCACGAACTCCGGTTGCGTCGGCGGCATGGAGCGCTAAGGCCGCCAGCAACAGGCCCAAGCCGGAAATGAGGGTGCTCTGTTTGCGCCAGCGGGACGGAGCCCCTAAAAACCGACGGGGTTTGGCAGTGAGAGCCTGACAACTGGCCATGGCCGCTTTATCCTAAAACACACCCTGTCGATTTTACCCCCATCTTTTTTGGCCTACCTGCAGCGGTTGCGTTAGCGGTGGGGAGCATGACTCTAGTCAATAATAAGCTCAACTATACTGAAAATAATGTATAATATGTTCAGTACGGATTACTACCAGTTGATCTTTCTGTTTACTTTCGAGTCTGCCAACATGGTAGCCAAAGCAAAGCAGAAAATTGGTAGTAAGACGACACGGAAACTGCGCTTTGGGTATTCTACTCAAAGCTTTGCGGGATACCGCCATTCTGGTTGGAAACAAACAGAATGCTATCGCTGCATAGTTGAACAGTGATGTTCAGCAGTGTTCAGCGTAAATGTATCAGCACCATGGATGCTTTTCCTCGCATGTCTGTTCCCGACGACGGGTTCCCAATCGCCACGGCGGGACGCCGCCCCTCTTTGCACAAGGGATCCGGCTGGAGGCTGGGCTGGGATCCCACCCGTTCCCCTTTTGTTGCGCTGGTGGGGGGAGAAGCCTGGGCGCTGGAGCTCACTCAGGAGGAGTGGCAAGCGTTTGTGCAGGGGGTGCAGCGCCTGCAGCAGGATATGGAGGCCATCGCCTCCCAACTGATGGCGGAGGAGAGCATTACGCTGGAGCAGACTTGCCCTGCTTTGACGTTGATTGCCAGCGGCAGCGCCACCGCCTGGGGCCTCTACGTGCAATTGCATCAAGGCCGGCGCGGAGAAGGTTTTTGGCCTGCTGATGTTGTCCCTGAGCTATGCCAGGCCCTCGCCCAATGCTTTCAGGAAGCTCTCTAGCCCCCTGAAGCCTGCAGTCTGGATCCCTGCCCAGGGTTTTTGGGGCGAAGCTACAACCCCTTGATTCCCTTCAGCGCCTGAGAGAACCGATGGATCTGCACCATCTGCACACCTACATTCGTCCCCAACAGCTTGAGGACTTGACCGCATGGGATCCCGGCTGGAACTGGCTGGCCGGGGGGACTTGGCTCTTCTCACAGCCGCAACCCCACCTGCGGGGACTGATCGATTTGCATCCTCTGGACTGGAACGAGCTGGAAATCAGTGCAGAAGGGTTAAAACTGGGGGCAACCTGTACCTTCCAGCAACTGTTGCAATACGATTGGCCACCCCATTGGCCAGGGATCCGCGCCCTGTGCGAGGGAATGGCGTCTTTGGCCTCTTTTAAGGTGGCCCACTTGGCAACGATAGGGGGAAATCTCTGCCTGGCCCTGAGTGTCGGTGTCGTAGCACCCGTGTTGATCGCCCTTGAGGCCACCTACACGCTGATCGATCTGCAGGGATCCCTGCGCCACATCCCCGCTCAGGACTTTCAAACCGGCCCCCAACAAACTCTGCTGCAGCCGGGGGAAGCCTTGCGATTGGATCCCGGCCCAACGCCTGCGCAGCCCCAGCACCTTTCAGCGGCTCGGCATCACCCAAACGGATCCCGCCTTGGTGATCGTTGCCGGATCGCGCGATCCCGACTCAGGCGATTATCGCTTCGGACTCAATGCTGCCCTTTCACCCCCACAACTGATCCAGATGGGATCCCGGCCCGATCCAGAACATCTTCCCCAACTTTTGGCAGAGCAAGCCCACGGCTGGATCGCGGATTTTCGGGCCAGCGCCCTTTACCGCCAACGCATGAGTGAGGTATTGATTCGCCGCTGTATAGACATCTTGGGCTAATCGGGGTATTGCCCCATCCCAACAGGGGGCTGAGAACAACGTACTCATCCTGCCAAAGCTCCCGCCGCTCTGAAAGTAAAGGTTTTAGGCGTGGGTCAGTGCCCCGGTTTGAATCGAAATGACCATAAGTCTGACATTCCCGTCCATAGGATTGAGATAGCCACAGGCAAAAATTCATCTGTTGCTGTTCCAAAAATGGGTAACACATAAAAAGTTTGGGGCAGTAGCAACTGGCAGTGTCACCCCATAGACAGCCGCGAAAACAGTTCACAGTGAACTCAGATTTATCTGGCCTTAAAACTTGAAGCCAGTTTACAAAAAATTTACCTACAGTTGATATCCAGTGGGGTTTTGGATTCAGGAGTTCACATGATTTGATGAGGAAAGTTTTGGGTCTGCGAAGGGTAACCTGAGACCAAGAAAAGGCTTGAATACCAGGGCAAGATCCTTCGGGTTTAGCCGGGTGCCTGATTTCTCCCAAAGTGGGGCTGAGGCTGTCATGAATCGGTTTTCCCTTCATGAAGTCTATCTCAGGAGAATCCTTTTCCGTCTGGCCACTGCGGCTCCTCGTGGCATGACATTGATCGAGTTGCTGGTGGTCATTGTGATTGTCGGTACTCTCTGCGCGGTGGCCATTCCCAACCTGCTTAACCACATTCGCCGTTCCAGAGTTGCTGAAGCCCAAACAGCTTTGGCGACCATTGGCCGCGCTTCAGAAATCTTCCGCATGGATTTTACGGTTTATCCTTCCAGCTACGCCGATATTCAATTCGGAGGGATCCAAGGGGATCGTTATCTGCAAGATCCCTGGCAAGCCCCCAACTATCGTCTCCCCGAAGTTGTTCCTCCCACTCCTGGCCCAGCTGGCATGCGTTGGATGACGGAGTCTCACACCTACACAGCTGCTGGTGGGAATCCCCTGCGCTGTGACATCGGCCTTGGGGATCGCCAGCAAGAGGTTTTGGTCTCCGGCTACAACCTACACAACTCCTGCAACCTCTATCGTTGACCTGCCCAGGCAGGAGTCTGGCGGCTTGAGGAAGCGGGACTGGGCGGACTTGAACCGCCGACCTAGCGCTTAGGAGGCGCTTGCTCTATCCATCTGAGCTACAGCCCCTTGTCGAACATCCTACTGCTCTTAGCCCCCATCTCAGATTACAGCCCTTTTGCAGATGAGGTGATACCCGACCAGTTCTCATCATGCCCCAACTGGGTCTGGCGTTATCGGTTGTGTTGTTGACATTGACCTGCTAGACATCTTCTGTGATGCTAAGAAGTGTTAAGCTAAGGACTTGGATCCCAAACCGAGGTCAGCCCTATGGAATCCCTTTCTGATCCCTTCGTCAATCCCCCCATTTACTCTGCCATCGCCTTATTCAGCTTTTTTGCTGTTATCTTTGGCATCATTTTCAAGGACAATTTGGAATACCAGGTGGCCCTTTGGCAGCTCAACCGGGATAGCCAAGCGCAAATTCGCTACCGCACTCCTGGGGTGATCCTCACCTACAGTCTCTGCTGCCTGTTTACCTCTGGGTTTGTGGCCGCGTGTCTGAACGTGTTTGGCCTGTCTATGGCCTTGGCCGCCTGCGTCGGTGGGATCCTAGTGTTGAGCACGGCAGGCTTGGTGTGGTGGCAGTTGGGATCCCTGATGGCTCTGTTGGCTGCCGGTGGATCCCAGGCCATCGATATTGACTCTTACGGAGCAGGGGCCATTTTGGATTCTGAGGCGGCAGCACCCCCCGAGGGAGAATAGGATCTTGGAGTAGTCTTACCCCATGCCCTGGTCTAGCTGGATCAGCTGGATCCAGAAGAGCGTGCCTACAGAGTAGAGAAAGCTTAAGAAGTTTCTGGCCAACTTGTTAAAACGAGAGAACAAGTGCCAGCTCAGCTTTTGAAAAACGCCTCTTTCTGTAAAAAATTACAAATTATAGTCATTCCAAACTAGACTGGGACACTCCCCAAGCGTTCCGCCTCGCCTCCGTGACCGCTCCCAGAGGAGAGGGGAGCTAGAAAGCAATACAACGGAAATGTTTCATCCCTGTTTAAAATGACTATACTGGTTACAATCTCTCGCCACCCTCCTATTTTTCCCAGAAAAAATTACCACTTGACCCCTCTATCCTTTTCCTTTACTTAGGCATTCTGGCTTCACTTGACTTCAGCTTGCTAGCCTTGCCTTGATGCAAAATAAGCAACGGAAAAAGGCTACCACTTAAGCAAGTTGAAGCTCTCCATATCGATAGTGGCGCGGTTGCGGTAGATCCCCAACACGATGGCCAAGCCCACTGCGGCCTCGGCAGCCGCCACAGTGATGACAAACACCGAGAACACCTGGCCGCGAATCATCGCTGAATCGACAAAGTTGGAGAAAGCCATGAAGTTCAGGTTCACCGCATTGAGCATCAGCTCAATCGACATCAGCACGCGAATCGCATTGCGGCTGACGATCAGGCCGTAGATGCCAATACAAAAAAGAACCGCTGCCACCACCAAGAAAAACTGCAGTTGCAACATCGCGATGAGCTCCATGTAGATACACAATGACAGGGGCCTCGGGAAAGCTCTAGGTTTTATGGCCGAGAGCAGTCAGCTTTAGCGGGTGCTCACCAGCTCTGCTTGCCGTTCCGACTCCGATTCAAGCTGGGGTCGGGCCCGCTCCAGCAAGCTCAGATCCCCTTCTCCGGCTTGGGGAATGACAAACTCTCGACGCGCCAGCACAATAGCACCGATCAGAGCCATCAACAGCAGGATAGAGGCCAGCTCGAAAGGCAACAGATACTCCCTGAAGAAATGCCCACCCATCACCAAAACACTGCTCATGGGTTGGATTGGCTCTAACTGCCAGGGGGTATTCAGGGCCATCGCCGTCAGAAGGGCAAACAACCCCAAGCACACGACTGCCGTCACTCCGTTGCGCAGCCAGCCCAGCTTCAGGGGGGCAAAGGTGTAGCGCCGATTCACCAACATGATGGCAAACAGGATCAACACATTAACCGCGCCGACGTAGATCAGAACTTGGGCTGCGGCCACAAAATCGGCATTCAAGAGGAGATACAACCCGGCCATGCTCAGGAAAACGCCCCCGAGCAGAAAACCGGAATAGACAATGCTGGGGGCCCAAACCACGCCTAGCGCGAAGCCAATGGCCATCGCCGATAGCACCACAAACGTAACCAGTTGTACGCCTTCTCCGAGGGTCATGAGAGATCCGTCCTTAGCCAGTTTCTATTGCTGCTCCCTTACCACTGTACTGTCCTGGCGGATTTAAGAGAAGCCCGACTCCTTTTTCAGATCGATAGAGAAATCTCTAGAGTTGGGTCTCACCAACTGCCGCCCGCTCCGCCACCTCCGCTGCTGCCGCCACCGAAGTCTGAATCTCTGCTGCTATCGTTTGTGTGCCAATCGCTTGTGTCGCGATCGCTTGTGTGGCTGAGCTCGGGGATGACCACCTCTCGCTCAGTGCGGTAGGAGCACAAAGGGCAGCTAAAGATTTCCCGCTTCAAACCGCTCTGGGAATAGGTAGCCTCCACAAGGATCTCCGTGGAGAGATCCAAAGTGAGGGCTTGGCACCGAGGGCAGTAAAGGTGTCGGGAGAGCGTGCCTTCGCGCACAACCACAGCTATTCCTTGACAGGTAGGACAAAACCAGCCGTAGTAGCGAGCTCTGCCGCGGCTCCTGGCCAGGCGATGCTCTTGGGGAAGGTACTTATCCAGAAGCTGGGGCTGGATGAGTCGCATGGGTCGACCACAGGCTTGACAGACCACTGGCTGAAAAGGGATCCCACGCTTCCGGCCCAAGGTGCCGTCAGTGGCCATAGCAGCCACAACCGGCAGAGCGAACCCCAGCCAGTTGCCGCTGGACAATCCTAGGAACACGCCAAGGCAGAGGGATCCCGAATAGAGGAAGAGACGAATGGGGTCGCTCTGAACCGAAGAGAGCACAGCACCTGTTCTTGGATCTCTGCGTGTCAGGGAGAGGACTTGTCTTCCCCCTCGCTCAGCCCTTAGAGAGACGGGCATGCGAGAGCGCTGCCACCCCAGTCCCAAAATGATGATCCCCAGCAGCAGCAGGATCCCTTCCACCAGGGAAGAATCAATGCCCTGGGCCACTGCCCCAGAAGAAGTTGCAATCGTTGAGGTGGTAACTCCAGAAGCTGCCGCAGGAACATTTGCAACGGGCTGGCCCTGCAACACCGAGGTCAACTGCCGCACCCCCGCCAGAGTGCCGCCATCAAAATCCCCATTGCGAAACCGAGGCAGGATCTGCTGGTCGATAATCTGCTGGACTCGGCTGTCGGGGAGGATAGCGACCAGGCCCCTGCCCGTTTCGATTTCCACCCGCCGATCCCCTACCGAGATGAGAAACAAAACCCCGTTGTTTTGGCCTGCCTTGCCGATCCCCCAGTAGTTAAATAGCTGCGTGGTGAAGTCTTTTGGTGTTGCATATCCCTGAGTATTCGGCACGGTAACCACTGCCATCTCGGCACTGGTGCGCTGCTCAAGCTGAGTGATAAGACGGTTGAGCTCGTTTTCGGTGCTGCTGCTGAGGATGTTGGCGGTATCGGAAACCCACCCTCCATACTGACGGCGGGGGTTGGGCACTTGTTCAAGGGTAATGGCCCAAGCGGGCTGCGGCAGCAGGGATACAACTAGCAAAACTGCCGCCCAAACTTTCGGCATGGCTTACCTGGCTGAGCGCTGCCTAGGTTCTAGCACAGCTGTCTCGGCTAGACTGGCAGTCCTTTTCCCAGGGAGAGAGGGGAGTTGGGGAACGGTTGAGACAAGCCGCTTCTTGTTGCTAGTAATTGTTAACAGCAACCGGCCCTCAGTCCGGCCAAGGGAGCCAGGCTTCTTCTTGCCATTCCACTTCAAAGCACTCCCGGGCGGCCTGGAGAAAATGTTCGATCAAAGCAGGGATCCCTGGCGCCGTGGGGCAAATGTCGTAGATACCAATCACCTGCGAGCCGGGCAGATACCGTTCCCACAGCTCTAGATTGGGTTGCAATAGGAGGGATCCCTGTTGCAGGATCCCCCAAGGTTGCCACAGTTGGGCGTTGCCCATCAGCTTTTTGCCCTGCCAGCTCAAGTCAGCACGGGTACGGGAGGCAAAGCAACTGGTCTTGTTGCGGTAGCCGGGATCTTGGTGGCCTTGGCCGCGAGCAAAAGCAGGCCCATCTATGGCAATACCCAGCTCCGCCAACCCCTGCACCCAAAAGCGGCAGCAGAAGTCGTACACCCAGGCCCGCTGCAAACTGGGCAACCTGGCTTGCAAGTAAGAAAGGGGCAACACCAAGCTGTAGGTCAGCTCTGCTGCATCCTCAGCCGCCTGATGGAGCACCGCCCTTCCCCCCGTGGGTCGGCGCACAATCGGGATCCCTGGCAGGGGATCTGGCCAAACCTGGTGCCGCCCCAGCGAGAGGGTGAGCCGATCCCAGCCATAAAAGCGCAGGCAGGGGTGAGGGTCATGGCGCAGCCGCTGCAGAAGCCAGGCATCCTGCTCCATTTGCCGGGCCCCAGAGGCCACGCGGTAGGGGAGCCAGTATCCCTGGGATCCCATCCCGGCAAAGCCAGACCCTAAACTTTGGGAAACTCGGCCTGGAGGGGCTCATCGTATTCATCGGCCAAGCTGGCCACAATGGTGATGGCCCGGGAAATTTCGCCCGCTGTGATCCCTTCCAAGGTGCGGTAGTGGTTCAGCACCACCTGGTTGTTCCAGATGCAAAAGCGCGCCTCTAGGGTGTCGCTCCAATTCTTCTCCAGGAGCTTCTGCATCAGCTTGGCCGGTTCTGCCACCGGCAGAGAGAGAACGGGAGACCATACCAAAAGAGTGTCTTCTGGCGATTCGCCGCTCAGATGGACGAACACTTCTGCCGTGCCGTAGGTGAATTTCCAGGTGTGACCTTGCTCATGGTTTTCGTAGGCCGCATCCTCTTTGAGGCTGGAAACCACCGCCGAGACAACCTCAACGCAGCGAAGGGGCTCTGGAAAAACCTCTGGCGAAGGGTTAAAGGTGCTCATGAGCGGCTCACTGTAAACCATGATCTTTCCCCTATTCCCTATCCAACCACCTCAACTATACCGCTATACCGCCTAAGACTCCGACCTATCCGGTCATCGCTTTGGGATCCTCAACTCAGGCGAGAATGAAACCGTTGGCAATGGTTCACTAAGTGGCCGGACAGGTGAGGGCAAGCGATCCCCCCCGCCAACTGGAGAGAGAGCCTGTTCAAAAGTCTTTCGAAGAACCTGAGGGAAGCTCTATGGAATCTCCATCTCATCTCCCCCAGAAAGCCATTGGTATTCTTGGAGCCCTGCCCGAGGAAGTGGCCATGCTCACCGCAGCAATGGAAACCTGCTCCATCCATACCCATCTGGGGCGACAGTTCCACCAGGGATCCCTGTCGGGGCAACCGGTGGTGGTGGTACAAGGTGGGGTGGGCAAGGTGCGGGCGGCAACCACAGCGGCTTTGTTGGTGGCCCATTTCCCTTTGCAGGGGATCATTTTTACCGGTGTGGCCGGGGCCTTGGCCGATCACCTGCACATGGGAGATGTGGTGCTGGCCCATGCGGCGATCGAGCACGACTTTGGCACCGGACGACCCGAGGGCTTTGTCTTGGGGATCGACTTTATCCCAGAGCTGCGCCACCCACTGGCCGAGGCCGATAGCGCCCTCTACGACCTGATTGTGGCCCATCCCGAGCGGATCCCTCTCCACCCCCTACAAGGCCGGGATCCCGTCATTCATCAAGGCTTGGTGGCCACCGGCGATGTGTTTGTGGCCGACGCAGACCTACGCCGACAAATCCGAGAACGCACCGGCGCTTTGGTGGTGGAGATGGAGGGGGCAGCCGTGGTGCGAGTAGCGCAAGAAGCCGGGATCCCTTGTTTGCTGGTGCGCTCGGTTAGCGATGCAGGGGACGATACGGATTTCTTGAGCTTTTTTCAAACAGCAGCGCTCAACTCAGCAGCAGTTGTCCGCACCATCCTGCAAAACCTGCCCCCCTCCTTGCCTTAGCCCAAGTGCGCAGATCCCCTCCTCTAGCGCAAAAGACGCAAAAGAGGAGTTGGGCATGGTTGCGTTCGCGTCAGTTGTTCATCTCCCGCTCCAGCTTGGCCATCGAGATCTGGCTTTCCAGGCGGGAAATGCCTTCGCGAAGGGTTGCCACCTGTGCTTCAACTTCATCCAAAGATTTGCGAACCGCTTCTGCTGCGCTCATGTGCTGGTTGCGCCGAACCAAAGCCTCGCGGGCAAGGTCATCCTGGTTCTGTTGGCTGGCTTTCTCAGCCCTGACAAACCAATCTTCGGCCTTTTGCAAAATTTCGTCGTACCGCCGTTCCAGTTGCTTGCGACTGGCCAGGGTTGTGGTCAGGCTGCGCTGCAATTGTTTCAGATCCCGCTCCATCTGCCGGATGCTCACCCTCTGTCGGCTGGGCTTTCTCCACAGCACCTTGCTCAGACCCACCATCACCACCGCAGTAGCAATCCCCACACCCGCAGCCGCCGCCGGATTTTCACGAATCAAAGAACCATCCAAAACATTGACCCCCGCAAAGGCCGAGGTTTGCGTGGCCGTCTCCCGAAACTCCCAAGGCATCACCGGATTGCGTTGCTGCCAGAAGCCTAACCGCGCCGCTTGGGCCGCCTCTTGGGCTTCTAGGTAGCGTTGCCGATTGGCCCCGTGCAAAAAGCGCTCGTAAACCACCGCCTGACCCTGGCGCAACATCTCCAAATTCACCAAACCATCGGCGTTGTACACCTGGGCAATGTGAAGCCCTTCCGGTGTGACATAGAGGGTATCCACCTGCACCAGGGATCCCGTCGGGAGCAAGTTTTGCAGAGCCTCTTGGGATAGCCGCCCCCAGCGCCCTTGGGTCAGCTCCGGCGCATCCACATAGGCCAGACGGAAACGGGTTGGCCTGCCGTTCAAGTCCGCCCAAAAGGTGTCCCCATCTACCACCGACCGCACCCGGGCCGTCCCGGAAGATTGTGCTGCCGCTGGAAGAACAAGCCAACTGCCCGAAAGGACAGCCACAGTCATCAGAAGGGAAGTTCTTGAGGTCATGGGGGTCACTCCTATTGTGCAGAACAAGAACAAAAGTTAAGAAATAATAAGATAGGGAAGTTTCGGGAACCAACCGGAACCCCAGACCGTCTCCAGGACTTGCTACGGGGCTGGCCACTGTTTTCGCATTGCAATTTCTCATTGCAAAGTCAGCAGGGCCAGCTACTCTCCACGTGAGAGAGGCAAACTTTTCCAGCGGATTCCAGCGGAAAGCTGCGGCTCTTGAAGAGTCGGCCCGTTGGGTTGGCTTAATTTGGGTTAGAGTTTAGCTCACCTTTTGGGGCAACGTCACAGCCCTAAGGCGCAATCTTTGTCCCCCGGATCAAATCACAGGCGCAAGCGATAGGGTTCTTCGTCGGGGAAGTCGGGCAGAGGAGGGGGCAGGATCTCGATCTCCCCCGTAGGCAGCGTTTGCAGCACGGTACCCAACTGGACCAGTTGTTCCAAGACAAACAGGCGGGTATCCCGGTCGGTGGTGGAGTTATACACGCTCAGCCAAACATCGAATTGGACACGGCGGCTGAGAGGACTGCGGGCGATGTTATCTCCTAGTTGACGAAATTCATCTCCAGGCAGGCCCACCTGCTCTCGCCAGGCAGCAGCTTGGTAGTAGTCATTGCGGCCCGCTTCCGCGTCCCCCAGAAACATAAAGTTAAGTAGGGCGCGATCCACATAAAGTCGCCAGGCGTCAGGGTTGTTTTGGGGGTTGAACTGCTGCAGGCCGCGATCCAAAATCTCGACGGCTTTTTCCGGCTGGCCGGCCCGATAGGCCAACACCAAACTGGAGAGCCGGTAGCCCAAGAAGAAACGGGGATCCAGCCGCAGCATGTGATCGAAGTAGTCGTAGGCCAGGCCATAGCCAGTCTGGGTGCGAGCCGGTGCATCCCCGTAGTACTGGATCAGCTCCAGCCACAGCCAGGAAGCCCCCAAGTTACGGTAGCCCAGCCACCCCAGCGTATTGGCCAGGGCAATGTTGCGGTTTTTGCGGGCCTCGGCATTTTCCAATTCTCCCAGATTGATCCGCTCCAGCATCGGCAACTGCAGCCGCACCACCAGGATCCCACACAGAAACGCCCCCCCAACGGCGGCCAGAGTGCCTGCCAGGGAGAAGCGAGAGCGACGACGGGGCAAGGAAGCAGTAGCCATGGCAAGTTTTTTGCGGATCCCTGAGGCTGTCGCGAACAGGGCTACACTCAATCATAAGTTGAACCGTTGAGCCTTTCCCCTGCCCATGGCCAGCTCTGCCCTCTCCGCTTCGGAACGAGCCTTGAGCCTTTACGAGGCTCTGCCCTACCCCAATGTGCCCCTCTCGCAGACGGCTCGCAATGCCCTGCCGGAGATGTTCAAGATGAGCTATACCACGGCTCAGTACCTGCGCACCCATACCATCGTCCCGCCAGAGGGCAAGGTGTTGTTGAATGCCGGCTGTGGCTCCGGTTGGGAAACGTTGATGATGGCCGAGGCCAATCCAGGGGCCCAGATCGTTGCCTGTGATCTGTCTCCTGCTTCGGTCAAGCTTACCGAGGAACGCCTGCGCCACCACGGCTTCGCAGATGCCGAGTTTTATGTCCTCAATCTGCTGGAGCTGGAGCGTCTGGGGATCCAGTTTGATTTCATTAGCCTCAATGATGTTTTGTATTTGCTGGAGGATCCCACCGAGGGCCTGCGGGCCATGAAAAATGTCCTCAAGCCCGATGGCATCATCCGGGCCAATCTCCACAGCCGCCACCAACGGCAGGTGTTTTTCCGCTTGCAGGAAGCCTTTCAAAAAGTGGGCCAATTTGACGTTCCACCGGCTGTAGGGGCGCAAAATGTGCGGGAGTTTATGGGATCCCTTCGGGAAGAAGTGGCCCAGGCGGTGCTCTGGAACCCGGCCAACTATGCCGAAGATGCGGCCATTATGAATAATTACCTACTCTCCAACGACAAGGGGTTCACGATCCCCGACCTGTTTCGCATGTTGCAGCAGGCGGGGTTGAGCTTTTTGAGCTTGGTGGATAGGCCCGACTGGTCGGTGGAGTCTTTGTTTAAAGAGGTGCCTGAGTTTGTGCGGCAGCGGTTGGCAACCCTCAGCATCATGGAGCGGCTGCATCTGTATGAACTCCTTCGCCCTGTCCATCGCCTCATCGACTTTTGGGCGGAGCATGCCGGCTCTTCGCCGGTGCTGCCCTGGAGCGACGAAGATTGGCTGTCGGGATCCGTACAATTCAATCCCCTGTTGATGGACAACCTCCGCTTTCGCCAGGAGTACAGCAAAGCCCTGCAAGAGAAGCGGCCCTACGAAATGCAGTGGACAGGAGCCACCCACGGGCGGATCAGCATCCCTGCCGAGAACGTGAGCTGGTTGGCGCCACTGCTCCAAGGGCCAACGCCGGTTCGAGAGCTGATTCAACAGGCCGTCCAGTTGGGATCCCCAGATGAAGAACGAACAACCGCTGAGGTGCTGACCTTCCTAACCAACCTAGAAGACTTTCTTTTTTTGATGCTGCAATAGGCAGCTCCCCAAGTTCTGGCTGCCCATACCTGTCTGTTGTTTGTAACCTATGAGTCAGATGTCTGCCCGGTCGGGATCTTACTGGCGCGCAACCCTGACGCGGTGGTTCCCACAGCCTCTGGATCGCTGGGTTGCCCGGATTACCCTCTGCAACCTGGCCATCGGGGTGATCCTGGTGGTGTTGGGCAACCACACAGCTCCTTACGTGCGGGACTTTAACTGGCAACAGCAACGGGTGGGGGCGCAAGAAGTGCAGATGGTGCTCACCTTCAACCGCCCGATGGATCCCGTCAGTGTTGAAGAGCATTTGGAGATCCAGCCCCCTCTGCCAGGCCGAATGCGCAAGCTGGGTCGCCGCTTTTTTTGGACGCTGACAGAACCAGCCCCTTACGGCCAGACCTACCGGGTGCGCCTGCAGGCAGCCGTGGATGAACGGGGCCAGCCCATGGCCCAGCCCTTTGAGGGGGAATTCCGCACGCCGGATCGGCAGTTGCTGGGGATCAGCACCGAACCTGCCCAGCGAGGGCGAATGTTTCTGTTCAATTTGGAGACGGGAGCCGCTACCCTGCTGACTCCGGCTGGGCTCAAGGTAACCCAAATGCAGCCCAGTGCCGATGGCCGCTTCGTGTACTATTTCGCCACGGCCACCAACCTACAGCACCAGGATCTGTACCGGCTGGATCTGGAGGATCTGTCTTCGCTGTTGCTGCTGGATCATCAGGGTTACCAAAACCTGCGCTTCCAAGTCTCGCCGACGGGGGAACTGGTGGTGGCAGAGCGGATCCCGCTGCAACGGGATCCCATGGCTGCCGTCCAGACGGAGCTGTGGATCCAGAAAACGAGCCGGGATCCCTTTGAACGTCTAGAGCTGGATACGGCGGTGGGGGGAGATTTTTTCATTAGCCCCGATGAGAGCAGCCTGCTCATCTCGCAGGGACAGGGGGTGGGGATCGTACCCTTGCATCCACGGGCGGCAGCGGAGAGCTTTCTAGCCCAGTTCGGCCAAACCTTAGCCATCCGCCCTGATGGGGCTTTCGGGGCTTTGCTGCGCTTCAATCCCGACTACACCCGCAGCCTCTCCATCGTCAGCAATACCGGCAACAGCGAGGAGATTTTGAGAACCCAGGGATCCATCCTGAAAGGGGCTTTTTCCCCTCGGGCGCCCATCTTCTACGCCTTGGTCAGTGAGGTCTCTCACGTTAGCGGTGCGGAGCATTATTCTGTTGGCGAGGTCGCGATGGACTCCCCCAGCTACACCGAGTCGCCCCGCCTGCTGGCGATAACGCTCGGCACTGAAGCAGGCAACGCCATAGAGGTGGTTCGAGCCACCTATCCCGTCGATCTGGACTTCAGCATTTCCCCGGATGGACGCATGCTGGCCTACACGCTCTTGGAACCGTTCCCAGGGATCCCGGATCCCTCGGCTCCCCTTAGCCGTAGCGGGCAAGCCATCATGGCCTCGCAAGTGTGGTTGGTGGATTTGCAGGACGGGCTGCCCATTCCTGATGGACAAAGTGGTTCGCACCGCTGGCGGGAACGCCGCCTACTGCTGGGCAGCAGCACGCTGGCTTGGATCCCCTAGAGCGGGAAAGCCACTTGGAGAACAAACCTGCCTAGAATCAAGACAGGGTGTGCGAGGAGAGGTGATATGCGGCTCATTGACGAGCAGGGGCGGCTTTTGGGAAAGGTCAGCCTCTTGGATCTGGGAGCTCTGGCAATTGTGGTGGTGGCCATTGTCGCCGTCTTGTTCTTTCCGGGTCGGCAGGCGGGCAGTGTCGTCCAGGTGGGAGGTGGCCCCACGCTGCCGGTGGAAGTGGACATGATTGTGCGCGGGGTCAGCAGCCGCTCTATGGAACCTTTTCAGGCGGGGCAGAAGGCTGACCTGATCATCCGCAACCAGCCCTACGGCCAGGTGGAGGTGGTGCGAGTGGAAAATGTCAGCCGCACGGTGCCGGTGGTTTTCCCCGATGGGCGGGTGCAGAACTTGCCCGATCCCGAAGCCTATCGCCTCGATCTGGTGTTTACCTTGCGGGGGCGGGGCCAGCGCACCGAGAATGGCATCGTCCTGGGCAACAATCGCGTCAAAATCGGTGTTCCCCTAGAGCTAGAGACCTTTGGCTACAACTTGCGCGGCACCGTGATGGACGTGCGGCTGCTGCAATCGTAGAGCATGACTCTAGTCAATAATAAGCTCAACTATACTGAAAATAATGTATAACATGTTCAGTACGGATTACTACCAGTTGATCTTTCTGTTTACTTTCGAGTCTGCCAACATGGTAGCCAAAGCAAAGCAGAAAATTGGTAGTAAGACGACACGGAAACTGCGCTTTGGGTATTCTACTCAAAGCTTTGCGGGATACCGCCATTCTGTTTGGAAACAAACAGAATGCTATCGCTGCATAGTTGAACAGTGATGTTCAGCAGTGTTCAGCGTAAATGTATCAGGATGTCAACCCCAATGCAGCTACAGGAGATTGCCCAAAAATTGGGGTGTGCCTACGAGGGGGATCCCACCCTGGAAATTCACAGCGTGGCCAGCCTGGCGGAGGCTCGCCCAGGGGAGCTGAGCTTTCTCAGCGAGGCCCGCTACCTACCTCTCTTGGAGCAAACCCAGGCCAGCGCCGTCATCGTGGAGGAAGGGCTGGCTTTGCCCTGTTCCATTGCCTGCTTGCGGGGCAGGGATCCCCGTCTGCTCTTTGCCCAGGCCATTGAGCTGTTCTACCAACCCTACCGCCTGCCCGTTGGCATCCACCCCACCGCTGTGATCGATCCCAGCGTCGAGCTGGGGGAGGGGGTGGCCATCGGGCCGCACGCAGTGGTGATGGAGGGAGTGAAAATTGGCGACCACACCCAAATTCATCCCAATGTCACGATTTATCCCCAGGTGCGGATTGGATCCCGGTGTCAGCTTTTCGCCAACTGCGTTATTCACGAGCGCACGGAGATTGGGGATGATTGCCTCATCCACAGCGGCGCTGTCATTGGCGACGACGGCTTTGGCCACATTCCTCTGGCAGATGGCTCCTGGCGGCGCATGCTCCAAGCGGGACGGGTGGTGCTAGAGGATAACGTAGATGTGGGCAGCAACACCACCATCGATCGGGCTGCTGTTGGGGAAACCCGCATTGGCCGGGGCACCAAGATCGACAATCTGGTGCAAATTGGCCACGGCGTGCGCACCGGATCCCACTGCCTGATCATCGCTCAGGTGGGCATTGCCGGCAGTACCCAATTGGGCCACCATGTCATTTTGGCCGGGCAATGTGGCTTGGCCGGGCATCTTCACATCGGCGATGGCGTGCGTGTAGCCGCCCAGACAGGTGTAACCAGCGATATCCCTGCTGGTCAAACGGTGGCCGGCTACCCCCACCAACCCATTGCCGAATGGCGCAAGAGCATGGCCGTCCAGCGGCACTTGCCTGAGCTGCAACGTACCTTGCGCAAGCTGGAAGCTCGTGTGGCCAAGCTGGAACAGAACAGCACGGATAGAGCCCCCAACGCAAAAATGCTCGAAGTAGGCGTGGATCCTGAAACTACATGCTCTAGCTAGAACCTCCTTTGTCAACTTCCCCAGTGGCCTTAGCTGCTGACTGGGAGAACT
Source organism: Thermostichus sp. MS-CIW-30 (assembly GCF_054058015.1). Taxonomy (NCBI): domain Bacteria; kingdom Bacillati; phylum Cyanobacteriota; class Cyanophyceae; order Thermostichales; family Thermostichaceae; genus Thermostichus; species Thermostichus sp. MS-CIW-30. Next base: position 99,641 of record NZ_JBSRZW010000004.1, on the reverse strand, counting down.
TTTTACCGAAGAGGTTCTCGTGAAACGTCATGAAGGATATACCTTCTACTCAAGTAGCAAAGAGTACCTAGATGTGTGTGAACTATGTTTCCCTTGTACAAAACATGGGTAGGGCATAGGATCTGGTCTATTAATCGTCTATCTTCTTCAGAGTGAAACTCTAGGTATATTATCTTAATGTCGACTAGAATTTCGAACAAATCCTTTAATATTTGGGTCTCACTACCTTCAGTATCTATCTTGAGAATATCGATGTTGTAAGCGCCAACACTCTTTAGAAATGAGCCTAGGAATGAGCTTGCCTTTACAAGCTGTACAACTCTTGGAAAGTCAGCATATTGGTTCTTGTGTATCGAACTATAACAGGCCGTTACAAGACTACTGTAGAAAGTCTTGGTGATATCATCACTGTACAGCCCAAAAGGGTATACAGTGCAGCCGCCTATAACTAGGCTGTTTAGCTTCAGCAAGTGAAGAGCTACAGGGTCAGGCTCGAAGCAAAGAATAGTAGCATTTGGATAAAGCATTCGAAAGTAGGCGCTTGCGATGCCTATGTTTGCTCCTACATCAACAATTATTGATACGCCATCGACGAAGTTTAAAAAAGGATATGACTGCTTACTAAAGATTTCGTCAATCGTGAATAGCGCTGCGCCTTCTTCCTCCTTATAAAAATTGAGACGTGGTGTCCAAGAAGATCCATCCGCTCTAGTCGCGCCCAAGGAAAATCTTTCAACGCTCGCTAACTTTGTTGCGTTCGAGAACACCAATTGATTTTGTTCATCAAGGACAAAAACAAATTTTGAGTAGGGCAGGAGTCGAGAAGTAAGATGGCTGTTGGATCTGGCAATCAGAACATCCCAAGTCGCAGTACCTAAGTGGCTGGACTCTTCCTCCCAGACATGTACTCTGGAAACGACCCTCTCGTCCTTGGGAAGCTCAGACACTGGGAACCCGGCCTCAACATAGACTTCTAGTCTCGGCAGATCCAGGAGATCTGCCACAACTGCTACTGGGCAGTCTTTGCTAACCAGTACCTTAAGTTGCTCCTCTACACGGTGTAACTCCTGAACAGGTTCGTAGATAGCAAGGCGTGTATTGACAAGATCTCTGTAGGCAGTGCTAATGAAAAATCTGGGATCGGACTTAGCTGCGTAAAAGTTGGGTAGCTCTCCCTTGAAAACCCAATTCATCAGATCGGCTATCCGATGCTTGGGATGCCAGTCCACAAGAAACTTTTCATAAGCTCTTTTAGCTATCTCTAGAGCCAGCCCTGGATTTTCTAGGTAAAACTTGATTTTCTCAACTAGCTCCAGCTCAGAACTATAGACGTCGCAGTATAAGCCGGGGCTCAGATACTCATCAAAGCCGGATGCAAAGGAGAGCTTGTCTGTCAGCAAAAAGCCACCCGCAGAAATCACTTCCAGGTTCCTAAAGTTCAGATCCCCATTCAGGCTGCAGTTAAACGAAATCAGCGATTCGGCAAATAGGCGGGCTGCCTCTTGACGGTTGGCAGTTTTGGCAAGAATGGGCAAGTGTGCCCTCTTTATGGCTTCGACCAGACGGGAACGTCTGGGATGCTCGGATTCCTGATGGCCAATAAAGACAACTTGGCTTTCTCTTGCTTCTACCCACTTGTGGACAACCGTATGCATGGAGATGAGAGGTAGCCAGGCCAGGTTTTCCGCACCCGCCGCGGCAAACCAGTGCAGGTGCTGGCGGTTGTGAGCAGTAACAACATAATCAAAGGCTTCAACGGCCCAGTAGGCCAAAAGATGTTCGATGGGGAAGTGGCGATGATGCGTGGTTCCGGCTAGTAAGACGGTTGGACAGCCAAATTTTTTCGTGTTGAAGGGGTTGCTGTATTCGCAGCTGGCAGCTCGTACAATCACCAAGTCAAACTCTTTATCCACAATCTGCTCAGACTGCTGGACAAAGTCATAGAGGTCATAATCTCCTTCCGGACACTCCACCAAGCCTTCACGACGGTTGACATAGCCTAGTCCATAGCCCCTCACTTTTTCTTTGGGACAGACAGTTACTTGCCGATCTGAAAACTGCGGCGGTGGGACGTAGTCTGGCGGAATTGGCCAGCTCAGGAGAACTCGCGGTTGCAGAGTTTCTTTGTTGGAATTTTCCATAGCTCGTCCTTCTAATCAGTGCTGCTGACAAAGTGTAGCTTCTGCCCAGGCTACAAAGAGGGCTAGTTTTGCACTATCCTGCCCTACGTGCATCCATAATGACAAAGTCAGGAGTCAAGTGCTGATTATTGCTGATTATACCTACACACCTACCAAGTTAGACGGTGCATTCGCGGAAAGCTGGCAGCGCAAGTGCCAAATGGACTCACTCATCTGCGTTACCCAAGCCTGGTCGCAGCAGCGCCCCAGCTGCTTTGCTGGCAACAATGAGATGGGGGAAGGTTTCCAGACATTGAGGCCGCGTGGGTTTGCTGGGCCACTGCTTCTGGGGAATTGGTGCCCACCGAGGCCGAACTGGAGCGGCAAAGGGCTGAGCAAGAGCGACAGCGAGCAGAGCGCCTGGCCCAGAAGCTGCGGGAGCTGGGGGTGGATCCCGATACCTTGTAAGGGTAAAGAGAGGAGAACTGGCAATGACTAACCCGAACCCAATTACTGAGGTGCTGGATCCGGTTTATCTACCCGAGTTGCCCCCCACCCAAGACGAGCTCCCCTACGACGACAGCGAACCTATGGAAAGCTGGCGGCACAGGTGCCAGATGGACTTGCTCATCTCCACTACCCAAACCTGGTTGCAGCAGCGCCCTGATGGCTTTGTCGGTGGCAATATGTTTCTCTACTACAGCTTGGAGCAGACCAGCGGCCGCAATTTCAAAGGGCCGGATTATTTTGTGGTGTTGGGCGTGCCTAAAGGCGAGCGCAAAAGCTGGGTGATTTGGGAGCAGGGCAAAGGGCCGGACGTGGTGATTGAGCTTCTTTCTCCCAGCACTGCCCAGGAGGATAAAACAAGCAAAAAGCAACTTTATGAGCAGATTATCCGGGTGCCGGAGTACTTTTGGTTTGACCCGTTTGAGCCAGAGGACTGGGCAGGGTTTCGGCTGAGGGGCGGCCGCTATGAGCCAATTCAAGAGGATGCCGAGGGTTGCTTGCCGAGCGAGGTTTTGGGATTGTGCCTAGTGAAGTGGGAGGGCAGGTTTCGGGACATCGAGGCCACCTGGATTCGCTGGGCCACTGCTGCTGGGGAACTGGTACCCACCGAGGCCGAACTGGAGCGGCAAAGGGCTGAGCAGGCCGAACAACGGGCAGGGCGCCTGGCCCGGAAGCTACGAGAGCTAGGGGTAGATCCAGACGCCCTGTAGACAGCCAAGTAACTCAAGACAACAGATGGATCCCTAGGAGGCCAACAGCAACACAGGTAGCTTTTGAATAGCAGGCCGTAATCCCTTGGGAAAGCGCTCCCGCTTCAAGGGATAGCGATAGTTGAGTTGGGGAATAAGTCTGATACATTTACGCTGAACACTGCTGAACATCACTGTTCAACTATGCAGCGACAGCATTCTGTTTGTTTCCAAACAGAATGGCGGTATCCCGCAAAGCTTTGAGTAGAATACCCAAAGCGCAGTTTCCGTGTCGTCTTACTACCAATTTTCTGCTTTGCTTTGGCTACCATGTTGGCAGACTCGAAAGTAAACAGAAAGATCAACTGGTAGTAATCCGTACTGAACATATTATACATTATTTTCAGCATAGTTGAGCTTATTATTGACTAGAGTCATGCTCTCCCATTGATAGGGGTTCAAGCCAGCTACCACTGAACAGAACGGCTCTCTACTGAGCTCTAACCCCTCTTCCATGAGCCTGAGAGCTATGTTGCCTGCAGCTATCTCCAGAGTTTGATTGGCCAGTTGCGGATCCGGATCCCCTAGGAAGATCAGAGCATAGTCTTCTGGCTGAGGACTGCGCAGAATTGGCTCCAGCAAGCTCTCCAATTCTTGGATAAGCTGCTCTGTCTCCATTTGCCAGTAGGGGAAAAGGCCCACGTTGATCTTGCTCAGGCGGATCCCTTGTGGTTTGGAGGTTTCTGTTATGCTATCTCTAACTCTAATCACTACCAGGTTTTCTGAAGGACTTAACCACGCGGGACTAGGCCATTCTTGCAGCTCTAAGCTATCGATCTTCCAACCATAGGGCTCAGCTACACTGTGCAGTCGAAAGAAAACTCCAACTTCCTGCTCAAAGTCATGGACAGCCTTTGCGCATCCTTGCCAGTGTTGATAGTCATCGACCTGGATAAACCCTCTGGGATGAACTTGATGATAGAGATGACGCAAAATATCCATCGTTGACTGATACCAGTCAGCATCTGCATGCAGCAGAGCAACCTCGCTCACTTGCTCTCGATAGGTAGGCAAGGTGTCGGCAAACAGCCCCGGCACGGGGACAATGAGATCCCAGACCCCTAGTTCCCTGGCAATCACCTCTAAGTTCTCCGAAATGGGTGCCGCTAAAGCACCGGATCCAAAACCCGTATCGTTGGCAGCAACTCCTCGATAATCTCGATCCACCTCTGTTGGATCAGGCATACCTGAGAAGGTATCGAAAGCATATAGCTTGCGAGGTCGACGGCTGTAGTTCTTAATCACCCAGGCCAGCAAAGCTGAGCTTCCACCCCTGCAAACACCACATTCTACAAAGTTCCCAGGAATGTCTTCTTCACAAACCTGCTTAGCCAGTGAATAAAGGCTCCAAAGACGCTCAAAGCTCAGCAAGGTAAAAGATTTAACTTTCTCTAGCACCCTAGACAACTCAAGGTTACAGACCGGATAGTCCTTGAGGTGCTCTGGCAGAGTCCAATTGACAGCAGGGTCTGGAATGTGCTCAACAGGCTTAACATTGCCTCGCCAAGCCACTCCCATAATTTGCATGGTCTGGTAAATCATCGTGTTCCAGCCCCTGTCTCTCAAGTAATTCAAACCTTCAGCCACATCCGGCGAGGCTAGATCATGAAACAGAATCAAGGCATCCTCAGCAGCATAGCGCTCTGCCACTTGAGCATCCTGCAAGGGGGCTGGTGAGTCATGATTCCCATCGATGAAAATCAGAGACCAGCGACAATCCTCTTGCTGGGCAATCTCCTCCACCTTCCCTGGGCTGTAGCCAGGGTAGAGGCTGACGTTGGAGCGGACTCCAGCTGAGCGGAGAGACTGATCAACGCTTGCATAGACTTGAGGATCAGCCAGAGCAGGGTCCACCACATCAAGGGCAACTCCTCCTGCTGCCAAGTGAGCGGTTGACCAGCCCAACCAACAGCCGATCTCCAGAGCAGATTTTCCTCGAAACTTTAGCGCAGTATTGTACAGAATGTGTGCCTCGTCCCGACTAACAAAGCCGATGGTAGGTTGACGTAGATCCGTATGCCAAAGGTGAGGAACTTCTTTCCGTAGATAAGGCCAGGGGTGAGAGCTTGGCTCGGCCGCAATCATTGAAGGAAAGCTATGGTCAAGATGTATTCTAATCTGGTTAGGCGATACGTAGTCGTACCTCTTGACCGGAGTGGAGATGATGCCTGCATACCGCAAGCTAGCTTCAATCTTAAAACCTTCAGTTGTAAGCGCAATATGAGTTGGTCTCACCTTAACGTCGGCTACAAGATGTATGATTCCTACTGGATTGTGAGGTGGAAAAGGATCCACCCAAATCTTCCTTTGCAAATCCCATTGGGGCATCTCCCAATGGGCTAGCCAGTTGCAATTTAATGGCAAAAGTTCAACTCTATCCAGACCTATATCTCTATAAATAGCCACGTTTAGAGCAAACTGGTCTGTCAACAAATCAAGGCGCTTAGAAATAGCTTGACCTAATCTTTTGCCCCATATTGACCAATGAATAGACTGTCTGGCACCAGAAAACACACCGGCATTCAGCAAAGGCTCTATCTCTAAACCAGCAAAATCCGTGTAGTGAAAGTAGCGACTATATTGCAAAGTTATCCAAGCGTGTCTCACGGATTTGGTGCTGTGTTTAGCAAATAACCCCGGGACTATTGCAAAGCCCTTTCTTTTTGCTCCCAAAGCAAGAAGATAAATTGCAGACCAATCTTGCACCCAAGCATCTGCATCAATCCAAATATAAACTTCATAGCCTGGAAAGTATTCAGGAAGGAAAGGCCTAGAAACTAGTGCCTTGAGATACTTGGGTTGTCTATCAATGTCGGGAATATCATAGTTCCAACCTGGCTCAACGATGTGGTCAACGTACTGACCTATCCATTGCAACTGCTCCGGTGTACAGCCTACATCCAAGAATCCAATATCTACAGAGTGCCCCTGAGGTTTCTCTCGGATGGAGAGAATAGTCCCCTGAACCAATTCAAAAAACTTGCTGTCAGCAGCCGTAACGATAATGGTTGAGTTCATAACCTTAAGTCTCTCCTCCAAGGCTTGAATTGTTGTCGACAAAGCAAGCCCTGCTTAGATAGCAAAGGACTCCTCTTTGGCCTGCTACAACTTCTCCCTGCCAGAGGAGATGGGTAGGGTCCAACATCTGATCAATCTGTTTGCGGTCTTGCTCAGAAGTAAACTCCACGTAAATCACCTTGATGTCTTTGAGCTGCTCTTGCAAGCTGGTCAACACCTCCACCTCATCTCCACCTGTAGCCACCCTGAGCACATCGATGAACTCCAGACCCAGCTCCTTGAGAGCTGCCCCGGCTTCCCGGAAAGGGAGCGGCTGCTCCACTCCCCACTCGGCCTGAGGATCCTCCGGCCAGAGGCGACGGGTTCTGCAGCTATTCTGCCCCGCCAGCCCCACCGAATGCACAAAGCAGTTGCCCAAGCTGAGAATATTCTGCCGCAGCAGGCGTAGAGCTACCGAATGCACAAAGCAGTTGCCCAAGCTGAGAATATTCTGCCGCAGCAGGTGTAGAGCTAGGGGATCCACCTCAAAACAATGAATGGCCGCCTCAGGGCAGAAACCCCGAAAACAAACGCTACCAAGGCCTACCCCAGCTCCGATGTCGATAACCGTCTGCACCTGACTAGACAGAAACACAGGAAAGTTAAGATACGTCCTCTCGTAAAAAACGGTGTCTGGGTAGAGCTTTACCGAAAACCTGAGTTTGCCAAAGTCAAAGCCAGTCAACACTGCTTCCATTAACTTACTGGCATTGGCCAAAAGAAGTTGGTGGTCCTCTGCCAAGACAAAAGCAAAGTTAGCCCTCACAGACCGCCCCAGCCGCTGCAAGTCCTCAGCTGTGCACACCACAGCATCAAAACTAGGCCAACTGGCTGGCTCCCCTCTCACCTCGTGAATTCGCTCGGGCACTCCCTTCTGCTGCAGCAGGGCACAGGGATCCCCAAACTCCTCTTCCACATACAGCTCCAGCCGCGGCAGGTCCAGCAAGTCTGCTGCTATCACTTCCGGACAACCTTGGCTAACCAGCACCTGCAGCCGCTCTTGCACTCGATGCAGATCTTGGATGGGCTCGTAGATTCCTAGTCGTGTGTCTATCCAGGCAGAGCTGGCCGTGCTGACAAAGTAGCGCACATCAGAGCGGGGCGAGTAACGAAAGGGCTCCGGCAGCTCTCCCCCAAACACCCAGTCCAGCAGGTTCTGAATGCGGTGGCGGGGATGCCACTTTTCATCAAAGGTGTGGTAAGCGCGGCGGGCAATTTGAATGGCCTCCTGGGGATGGTCTAGGTAGTAGCGGATTTTCTCCAGGAGTTGGGCTTCGGAGTTGTAGGTGTCGCAGTAGGTGCCGGTCGCCAAAAGTTCGTCCAATCCTGAGGCGAAGGAGAGCTGGTCAGTAAGCAGAAAGCCACCCGCAGAAATCACTTCCAGGTTCCTAAGGTTCAGATCCCCATTCAGGCTGCAGTTAAACGAAATCAGCGATTCGGCAAATAGGCGGGCTGCCTCTTGACGGTTGGCAGTTTTGGCAAGAATGGGCAAGTGTGCCCTCTTTATGGCTTCGACCAGACGGGAACGTCTGGGATGGTCGGATCCCTGATGGCCAATAAAGACAACTTGGCTTTCTCTTGCTTCTACCCACTTGTGGACAACCGTATGCATGGAGATGAGAGGTAGCCAGGCCAGGTTTTCCGCGCCCGCCGCGGCAAACCAGTGCAGGTGCTGGCGGTTGTAATCAGTAACAACATAATCAAAGGCTTCAACGGCCCAGTAGGTCAAAAGATGTTTGATGGGGAAGTGCCACTGATGCGTATCTCCGGCTAGTAAGACGGTTGGACAGCCAAATTTTTTCGTGTTGAAGGGGTTGCTGTATTCGCAGCTGGCAGCTCGTACAATCACCAAGTCAAACTCTTTATCCACAATCTGCTCAGACTGCTGGACAAAGTCATAGGGGTCATAATCTCCTTCCGGACACTCCACCAAGCCTTCACGACGGTTGACATAGCCTAGTCCACAGCCCCCCACTCTTTTTTTGGGACAGACAGTTACTTGCCGATCTGAAAGCTGCGGCGGTGGGATGTAGTCTGGCGGAATTGGCCAGCTCAGGAGAACTCGCGGTTGCAGAGTTTCTTTGTTGGAATTTTCCATAGCTCGTCCTTCTAATCAGTGCTGCTGACAAAGTGTAGCTTCTGCCCAGGCTACAAAGAGGGCTAGTTTTGCACTATCCTGCCCTACGTGCATCCATAATGACAAAGTCAGGAGCCAAGTGCTGATTATACCTATGATCAATCTGTTTGCGGTCTTGTTCTGAGCAAAACTCCACATAGATGACCTTGATATCTTCGAGCTGCTCTTGCAAGCTGGTCAACACCTCCACCTCCTCTCCACCTGTAGCCACCCTGAGCACATCGATGAACTCCAGACCCAGCTCCTTGAGAGCTGCCCTGGCTTCCCGGAAAGGGAGCGGCTGCTCCACTCCCCACTTCGCTTGAGGATCCTCCGGCCAGAGCCGACAAGTTCTGCAGCTATTCTGCCCCGCCAGCCCCACTGGATGCACAAAGCATTCTGCTGCAGCAGGTGCAAGGCCAAGGGATCCACCTCAAAACAATGAATGGCCGCCTCAGGGCAGAAACCCCGAAAACAAACGCTACCAAGGCCTACCCCAGCTCCGATGTCGATAACCGTCTGCACCTGACTAGACAGAAACACAGGAAAGTTAAGATACGTCCTCTCGTAAAAAACGGTGTCTGGGTAGAGCTTTACCGAAAACCTGAGTTTGCCAAAGTCAAAGCCAGTCAACACTGCTTCCATTAACTTACTGGCATTGGCCAAAAGAAGTTGGTGGTCCTCTGCCAAGACAAAAGCAAAGTTAGCCCTCACAAACCGCCCCAGCCGCTGCAAGTCCTCAGCTGTGCACACCACAGCATCAAAACTAGGCCAACTGGCTGGCTCCCCTCTCACCTCGTGAATTCGCTCCGGCACTCCCTTCTGCTGCAGCAGGGCACAGGGATCCCCAAACTCCTCTTCCACATACAGCTCCAGCCGCGGCAGGTCCAGCAAGTCTGCTGCTATCACTTCCGGACAGCCGCAACTATAGCCAATAAGGATTTGAGGGGTGGCTGGAGAGCATGACTCTAGTCAATAATAAGCTCAACTATACTGAAAATAATGTATAATATGTTCAGTACGGATTACTACCAGTTGATCTTTCTGTTTACTTTCGAGTCTGCCAACATGGTAGCCAAAGCAGAAAATTGGTAGTAAGACGACACGGAAACTGCGCTTTGGGTATTCTACTCAAAGCTTTGCGGGATACCGCCATTCTGTTTGGAAACAAACAGAATGCTATCGCTGCATAGTTGAACAGTGATGTTCAGCAGTGTTCAGCGTAAATGTATCAGATACTGAATACCGAGTTTGAAGAGGACATCTGTGTTGATTCTGGACAATGTCCTGATTCAAAGGCCTACAGCCTGCTTTCGGGAACGGACGCTATCTTACTGGCTAGCGTCTCATTGTTGTTTGAATTGACCATCAACTGCCTCCCAAACCCTCTGCGCCGCTCAACCCTCATCCCCTGCCCCTCTCCCAGAGGGAGAAGGGAGTAGCAAGGATAAGGGCAACCTAAACCAAATCCGCTGCCACCCGGTGGGCGCAGGCAAAGCCGGAGAAGGCAACGGCATTGAGCCCTTGGCCGGGGAATGTGCTATCCCCCACGCAGTATAGGTTGGGGATGGCGGTGCGATTGAAAGGCATGCCCAGCAAGCCCCAGGGATCCCGGCTGGGGATAGGCCCATAGGTGCCGTTGCTGCGGCTCAAAAAGCGGCGGTGGGTGCGGGGGGTGCCTATCTCCTTCAGTTCAATGTGGGATCCCAGTTGGGGCCAAAGGGCCTCCAGGCGGCGGATGAGGCGGTCGGCGGCTTGCTGTTTTTGGATCTGGTACTGGCTTGGGTTCAACCCTTGCCAGGTGGACATCCAACTGGGGGTAAAGGCATGAACAATGTGGCGGCCCGGGGGAGCCAGGTCGGGATCCAACAGGGTGGGGACGGAGACAAAAAGGGTGCCCTGCTCAGCCTCCATCTGATCCCAGTCTTCCAGGAGAATGTGGTGACAATGGCATTCGCCGGCCAGGGCCTCGGCCCGCACCCCCAGGTGCAAGCTCAAGAAGCTGGGGGATTGTTGGTAGCGTTTTTGCCACTGCCGCTCTGCCGTGGGCAGGGATCCCGGCCATAGGCGCTCAAAGGTGTCCCAGCGGGTGGCATTGGAAATGATCGTGCGGGCAAAGAGCTTTTCCCCGCTGGCCAGCTCTACACCCACCGCCCGACCTCTTTCTTCCAGGATCCGCCGCACGGGTGCTTTGTAGCGGATCTGCCCGCCATGGGCCTCTAGCCCCTGGGCCAACTTTTGGGCGATCTGCCCCACCCCCCCTTTGGGATAGTTAATACCGCCGTAGTGTCGGTCACAAAACACCATCCCGGCATTGATGATGGGCGTGCGATCCGCCGGCACCACCGACCAGCAGTAGCACTCCATATCCACAAAGCGCAGCAAATCCGGATCCCGCAGACAGCGCCGCGCTACCTGGCCCACATTCACCGGCAAATAGCGCGCCAAGGTCAGGCAGCCGAGGGGATTGCTCACAAAAGAACGAAATAGATAGCCCCACTCCTCCAACGAGAGCAGCTCCATGGCGTTGAGGCTGTTGAAGATGGGCCACAGGCTATCGTAGAACCGGCGAATGCCGGCGGCTTCCCGGGGAAAGTAGCCGGATAGCTCCTGCAAAAACTGCTCGTAATCCCGGTGTACTCGGGGATTCAGCCCCTTGGGCAGGTGGTAGGCAATCTGCACCGGATCGGGGATGGACTCCAGGGATTGGCCCACCGCTGCCAAAGCCCGTGTCAGCAAGTTAGCGGTGCCTTGGGTGCCCAACCCAAAGATCATGGAAGCGCCCACGTCGAAGCGGTAGCTCCCCTTGCCTAAGGGATCCGGACGCTCAAAATAGCCGGCGCTGCCCCCTGGAATGAGGTATTTTTCCAGCACCAGCACACGGTATCCTTTGGCAGCCAACTGGCTGGCCGCGACCAATCCCCCGATCCCAGCACCGATGACGATGGCATCCCAAGCAGGGGAAGGGGTGTGCAGAGCCTGCAAGAAGGTCTGAGAAGGCAAAGTTGAGGTCAAGGGATCCCTCTGGAAACTCAAACGCAAGATCAGTATCTTTACCGTACCAGAGGTTCTAGGGTTTCCCCATGAGTTGAGCTCCCCTGGGAATGAGTTTGCCCAGATCTGCAAGATCCCCAAATAGAGATTGTGGCGCGGGCTACGGAACCGAATTCACGAATTTGCTATACAGAATCCGGCCACACGACACAGATGGTTTTGCCATGTTGGTGACCCAGCATCCTGTCTTTCGGCGCTTTTGGTACCCGGTGATGCCCCTCAGCCGATTGGAGCAGGGATCCCCGCAACCTTTCGAGCTGCTGGGAGAGAGGATCGTCCTTTGGCTGGACAAAGCCGGACAGCCCCAGGCAGCCGCAGATCGCTGCTGTCATCGGTCGGCACAATTGTCCAAGGGAATCGTCTGTGATGACCATATCCGCTGCCCCTACCATGGGTGGGAGTTCGATGGCACGGGAGCCTGTGTCAAGGTGCCGCAACTGCCGGATCAGTCCCGCATCCCGGAGAGCTACCGCATTCCCGCCTATCTCTGCCAGGCCCGCTATGGCTATGCTTGGGTGTGCTTGCATCCCCAGCCTCTACGGGGGATCCCGGTCATCCCAGAAGCCGAGGATTCCAGTTACCGGCTCATCCACGAGTTCTACGAACGCTGGGAATGTGCCAGCTTGCGCATCTGCGAGAACGAGTTCGATGCCGCCCACATCAGCTTTGTACACCAGAACACCTTTGGCAGTATGGAAGACTTGGTACCCAGCCACTTCGAGGTCGAGGAGCTGGACTACGGGATCCGCACCCGCACAGTGCTCGGTGTAGCCAACCCAGAGCTGCAACAAAAAAACCTGGGCATTGCTGCCGCCAAAACCGAGCGCACCACCACTTCAACCTGGCATTTGCCCTTCACCAACCACCTTCACATCCGCTACCCCAATGGCCGCAGCCATGTCATCGTCAACATCCCCACCCCCATCAACGACCGAGCCTCCCAAGTGGTGCAGTTTTGTTTGCGCAACGACACCGAAGCCGATACCCCAGCCGCCGAGGTTATCCGCTTTGACCGGGCTGTAACTTTGGAAGATAAAGCCATTTTGGAGACCACGGATCCCGACGTTCCTCTCACCCTCAGCACCGAACAGCACATGCTCACCGATAAGCCCGGGATCCTGATGCGCAAGCAATTGGCGGCTCTGCTCAAAGCCCACAGCAGCTCCTCAAACCAGATTTTCTAGGCTGCGGGTGCCAGCGTAGCGGCTGTAGGCGTAGATCAACCCCAGGGTGAGGCCGGTGACCAAAAAGCTGAGGGCCGCCCCGAAAGGATAGTCCAGGCTGGAGCCAAACTGCAACTGAATCACATTCCCGATCAACAGCGTTTTGCTGCCCCCCAACAGATCCGGCACTACGAACATGCCGAAAGCCGGGATCCCCACCAGAATGAGGCCCGCCGCCAGTCCAGGCAAGGTCTGGGGCAGAAGCACCCACCAAAAGACCTGCCAACCCTTGGCATAGAGATCCCGTGCCGCTTCCGCCAGCCGCCAATCGATGCGCTCCACCGCCGTGTACAGGGGCAAGACCATGTAGGGCAAAAACGTGTAGACCATGCCCAGATAAACCGCCAGCCAACTGGGATACAGAGCCGTTTGCGGTGGGATCCAGCCCAGCCAGGCCGCCAAGCGAGCCGGCCACCCTTCCGGGGCCAGCACCACCATCCAGGCGTAGGTGCGGATCACCAGGTTCGTCCAAAAGGGCACCACCACCAAGGTGAGCAACAGATCCCGTTGTCGGGGTGGGTGGGCGGCAATGAAAAAAGCCAACGGGTAGGCCAGCAGCACGCAAAAAAAGGTGGTCACCCCCGCCACCAGCAGGCTGCGGCCCAAGATCTGCCAGTAGATGGGCGTCCATCCTAGGGGGCCAAAGCCGAGAATGCGCAGATAGTTCTCCAGGGTCAGGGGCAGTTGAACCTGGCCAAACTCCCCACGGCTGAGAAAGCTGCACACCAACAGCAACAGCCCCGGCAGCACCAGAAAAAACATCACCCACAGCACCCCTGGCCCAGCAAAAATTAGGCTGCGCCCCAACTCCTGCCAAGGGGTGAGCAGCTCCCCAAATCGCACCTGGGCTTGGCCAGGGATCCACTTGCCCACAGGAGATGGCAGCTTCAACATCCAGTCTCCTCCTGACGGGGATCCGGTCGCAAACGGATTAGGCTTTTCGGGGGTAGGTGGGCCACCAGCGCTGCGCCGATCTCAAACCCTGCATCCTCAATATCGGTGTTGAGGGCCGTGGCCTTGAGCTGCTGACCTTGGTTTGTCCGCAACAGGTATTGGTTCTCAGCCCCAGTGTAGATGAGGTTTTCCACCCGCACCGGCACCTGGTTGGGCAGCAGATCCCAGCCGCTGCGAGAGAGCTGGATCTTTTCCGGGCGAATAGCCAATTGCACCGGTTCCGAGCTGGCCGGGATCCCCAAGACCTTCAGCTTTCCCAAGGGCGTATCCACACAGTCCGTCCCACAGGCGATCCCCTCGATCAGGTTGCTGGCCCCTAAAAAGTCGGCTACGAAGGCCGTCGCCGGGCGCTCGTACACCTCATCGATAAGGCCCACTTGCTCAATGCGCCCCGCCCGCATCACCGCCACCCGGTCGCTGGTCACCAAAGCCTCTTCTTGGTCGTGGGTAACGAAAATAAAGGTCATGCCCAGGCGGCGCTGCAACTCGCACAACTGCACCTGAAGCTGCTTGCGCAACTTGGCATCCAACGCCGACAGCGGCTCATCCAACAAGAGCACTTCCGGCTCGTTCACCAAAGCCCGAGCCAAGGCCACCCGCTGCTGCTGTCCCCCCGACAGCTCATGGGGCTTCCGCTTGGCCAGAGCTGCAATCTCCACCAATTCCATAGCAGCGGCCACCCGCTTGCGCAGAGCTTCCCCCCGCACACCCCGCATGCGCAGGCCGAAGGCGATGTTGTCCTCCACCGTCATAAAAGGGAAAAGGGCATAGCTCTGGAACACGGTGTTGACATTGCGCTTGTGGGCGGGCAAGTGGCCTACCGGGCGACCTCGAATCACCACTTCCCCAGCATCGGCCATCTCCAGGCCGGCCAGGATGCGCAGCAGGGTGGTCTTGCCACAGCCGGAAGGGCCCAGCAGGCCGAAAAACTCCCCCCGCCGGATGTTCAGCTCAATGCCATTGAGAGCCACAAAATCGCCAAAACGCTTGTGGAGGCCGGTTACTTCCACATCCCAGTCGGGATCCCGGAGGGTAGAAATACTGGAGATGACACCCGCGATCACAGTTGACAGCGCTGATAAAACCATCTAACCCAGTATGCAAGTCTCCGAGAAAATTGCAGTTATCCTCCACACCAGGGGCACAAGTTCCAGGCCAAGCCCTGCAACCGGGGATCCCTGGCCGTAGCCTTTCCAGATGGGAAACGTTGGGAACAAAGGACTCCGTCTCGCTATCGCGAACGACCCCATAATAGGGTATGCATGGGTTGCTGCCAAAACAGCTCCTGCCCCGGCCCTCAATAGGTATCAGGGATGGGATCCTCAGGCGGCGCAGGCTCTTGCATGGGCCAAACCCAATCTGTGAGGTCTTGGGAAGGGATCCCTTCCGGTAGCAGCCCATGGCAGCGGGAGCGAAACAGACAACTGTTGCAGCGCTCAGTGTGGGGGGTCATGGGAAAGTCTTGCGCCTCCAGTTGCCGCAGGTGGTTCAGAGTGGCTCTTAGGTGGGCCAGGTCTTGCTCATAGGCGGCGGCGCTGTAATACCGGTGGAAGGGCTGCTGCGGATGTTGCACATACCAAAAGGTCAGTTGCACCTGCTCCGGCTCAAAAGGGCCTTCCAGGGGCAGCTGCTGGGCCACCTCGCAGAGCAGCAGAGGGTAAAGGCGCACCTGCCAGTCTTGGGCCAACTGTTCATCGCGAGGACGTTGACGCTCAGTTTTCCAGTCCAGGATGTGCAGGGATCCGGGGATAATCACCAGCCGATCCAAACGGGCTATCAACTTAAAGCCCTCAATCCGTTGCCACAGGGGCAACTCCGCCAACACCCGTCCCTGGGGATGGGCATGGGAGCTGGCCAAGAACACCTGCCACCACTGCTGCACCCCTTCATCCAGGCCGGACAAACGCGGCTCCACCTGCCGCCCGCGGCTGTGCCACTCCACCAAACGGTGAAACTGCCGTCCGCGCCTCTGCTCCAGCTCGTGCTCAAAAACACTGGCAGCGGGCCAGATCAACCGCTCCAGGTACACATAGCGAAACAGGCGGGGGCAATGGTCCAGCAGGGCCAGTGAAGAGGCGGAGAGGTTGACCTGCTCAAAACTCAACCTCTCCAGAGAAGGGGCAGCAGGGATCCCAGACAAAGTGCTCCGCACCGCTGTCGCGAAGGGGAAGAGCTGGCAAGAGGGGGCTAAGTTCCACTGCTCTCAGGATACCCCCACCGCCACCAGGGGTCGCCCAGCGGAGGAGCATGACTCTAGTCAATAATAAGCTCAACTATACTGAAAATAATGTATAATATGTTCAGTACGGATTACTACCAGTTGATCTTTCTGTTTACTTTCGAGTCTGCCAACATGGTAGCCAAAGCAAAGCAGAAAATTGGTAGTAAGACGACACGGAAACTGCGCTTTGGGTATTCTACTCAAAGCTTTGCGGGATACCGCCATTCTGTTTGGACTCCGTCCCGCTAACGCGAATGGAAACAAACAGAATGCTATCGCTGCATAGTTGAACAGTGATGTTCAGCAGTGTTCAGCGTAAATGTATCAGCTCATTTCCAACCTGCTCCAAATTTCCATCCTGCTGCTCCGCAACGCTTGCGCAGAAGGGCGTGGGCGGGAGCTGGACTGCAACCGCCCGCTGGAGCTGGGATCCCTGTCGGGATGGCTAGACCCGGAACCGTCTGTGGTTGCGCTAGGTTCCCACCGGACTTGCCCAGACCCAGATGGCGACCATCCCATCCCAGAGCAACAGAAGCAGAGCAAAACATCCTAGGAGCCCGTACATCCAAGGCTGAACGTAGGGGCGCAGCCCGCCAATCTCCAGTTGAGCGTGCCGTCGAATCTCAGCCAACAGCTGCTTGAACCTGGTCACCCGCATCGGCAAAAGTACGCGATCCCCCCCTCGGCTGACCAAGTAATACACCATACCACCCTGGCTGGTGGAGCGGGGCTCAATGCGCTCGATATCGGCCCACCGGATCTGCCACTCCTGCCGCACAAAAGGCGGCACCCAACTGGGGTAGGTGGCCTGCATGCCCTCTTCGTCCAACTGAATCTGCTGGCTCAGGGATCCCAGGACTACCCCCCATCCCAGCAGCAGAGCAATCCAAAGGGATCCCAGCTCAAGAGGTGTTGCCTGTTGCCGAGCCAGCAGGATGGGTAGGGGCAGAACCAGTCCCCAGTACAGAGCCTGCACAGCGTAGCGAATTAGGGGGGAGATGGGGAAGGTCATCGTCGGCAAGATGAGGCTGGCTTTATCAAACTTAAGATAGCGCTAGATAGCGCTTAAAAAGGCACCTCCTCCTCCAAGGACTCCGTCCCGCTGAGGCGAACGGCAAGCTGAGAAGACTGCTCACGCCGGTAGGACGGATTCCTTACTGCATTGGGAAAGTCTACGGGATGAGGACTCCGCCCCGCTGACGCGGACGGCTCTGCTCCTGTTGGCGAGCCGTAGGTCTCACCGGAGAGCAGGTCAGGGGATCCCTCGGC
Source organism: Thermostichus sp. MS-CIW-30 (assembly GCF_054058015.1). Taxonomy (NCBI): domain Bacteria; kingdom Bacillati; phylum Cyanobacteriota; class Cyanophyceae; order Thermostichales; family Thermostichaceae; genus Thermostichus; species Thermostichus sp. MS-CIW-30. The sequence continues at coordinate 82,371 of NZ_JBSRZW010000004.1, read as the reverse complement.
TTCTATAGCCTCTATTGAGGAGAGCTCTTCCGTGGATCCCGTCACGTCAGCCCCCAACACCCCTTCCAAATCCACCAAGCTGCCGTTGAAGTGGTCGGCAAAACGGCGGGCAATCTCCGCCAGCTCCTGGGTTAGCTCGAAGGACTGCCCACCGTGCAGGGTGTCGCGGCGCTCTGCACGACTTGGAGAATCGGTCGCGACAGCGGTGCGGAGCACTTTGTTCGCACCGGCGGGAGAAAGTCCTTGGGTTGCCAAGCCGGCCACCTTGGGGCCACCCATAGGATTGTCCCGCTCAGGCTCTGGCGAAGGTGGGCTGGAGTCAGAAGGGGAATGTTGCTGTCGCCGGGCAAGGCCGTGGCTCTGCGGTTCTGCTCTGGGCTCCCTTGAGGAAGCACGACTGTTGGTGCTATCGCTCTGCAACCCCGGCGTGGTGACAGGATCCGGGGCCACGGGGGCGGGGGGCAGGTCTGTTTCTCGGCTGAGCAGTGCCGAGGACTCCGCACCGCTGACGCGAATGGAAACATCCGGCCCCCGCTGCACAATCAAGTTGAGCTGCACAGGGCGCTGCAGCAGGTTGTGGAGCACCGACCGCAGTTCGGCTTCTTTGCTGCGCACTTTTTCCACCAGACCCTTGCTGGGAAAGGCGAGGGTAATTGCTTCAGGAGTCTCTTGGTGCAGGTGGCCGGATCCCATCAGAGCCTTGGTGAGGGGAGAGAGGCGCTTGAGGAACTCGTCCCAGTGGGGGCGCAGCAGCTTGACTGTGGCGGCGTCCCTTGCCGGTTCTCTGGGCTGCTCCGAGGACTCCGTCCGAGTAGCGCGATCTGCCTTCTGGCTCGACGCAACAGCAGGGGAGGCTGAAGGCCCAACAGTTAATTCATCTATCTCACCAACAGTTGATGGGCTTGATGGGCTGATGGTCGCAGCAGGGGCCGGAGGGGCTGTCCCGTCCGGGGGAGTTCTCTGGGGTGCAGGAGATAGGTCAAGGGCTGGGAAAGGACTCCGTTCCGCTGAATCCTCAGCCACCATGCTTGGGCGCAGCTGGCCCAGCAGATCCACTAGGGCAATTTCCAACCACAGTTGGGGCTGTCCGCTTTGACGAATTTGCGGCTCACACTGGCGCAGATGGCTCTGGGCTGCCAGCAGTATCTCCACCGAGTAGCGAGGGGCCCGTTGCTGCAGGGCTGCCCAGGTGGAGTCCGTTACAGCCACCAACTCCCGTTGCTGGGGGGCTGTCTTGACCAGCAGCAGATCCCGGTAAAGGGCCACCAAGTTCTGCAACAGGGCTAAGGGCTCTTTGCCCCGCTCCAACAATTGCCGAGTTTGGCTGAGCACCGCCTGCACATCCTGAGCCAGCAGCGCATCCATCAGAGCCAAAAGCTGCTGTTCCGGGATCCCGCCCACCAAGTCCCAAACCGCCTCCGGGGTGATGGATCCTTCCAAGAGGCTGAGCTGGTCCAGCAGGCGTTCGGCGTCCCTCAGGCCCCCTTGGGAAAGTTGGGCCACCAGTTGCAGCGCCTCCGGCGTGATAGGGATCCCTTCTTGGGCGGCGATCTTGCCCAGGTGGGCCACCATGTCGTCGAGGGGGATGCGGCGGAAGTCAAACCGCTGACAGCGGGAAACAATGGTGGGCAAAACCCGCTGCGGGTCAGTGGTGGCCAGGACAAATACCACGCGGGGGGGCGGCTCTTCAAGAGTTTTCAGCAAGGCGTTGAAGGCCGCATTGCTGAGCATGTGGCACTCGTCGATGACATAGACTTTGTAGCGGCTGTTCACCGGGGCAAACTGGGCCCGCTCGATCAGCTCGCGGATGTTGTCTACGCCGGTGTTGCTGGCCGCGTCAATCTCGAGAACATCCAGGGAGGCTCCCGCAGTGATGGCGCGGCATTGGCTGCACGCCTGGCAGGGATCCGGCGTCGGCCCCTGTTCACAATTCAAGGACTTGGCCAAGATGCGGGCGCTGGAGGTTTTTCCCGTGCCCCTCGGCCCGCAGAACAAATAGGCAGGTGCCACCCGCCCCAGCCGGATGGCATTGGCCAGCGTTTGCACCACCGCTCCTTGGCCGACCACATCGGCAAAGCGCTGCGGGCGGTATTTTAAATGCAGGGGTTCATAGTTGCCAGCGGTGGCCATTTCCGGGATCTCCAAGCAAGCAGCGCCCCAACCGGAACCGCGCAAGAGCTCTGCTCTGCTGACGCGATCCCACCGGGGCTCCCCTATTCTGGCTTCTCGATGGCGGGATCCCTCTTTGCCCATCAAGAGTGGGGCTGGGCGGGCAGAGCTTTTGTGCTCCGCTCCGCTGAGGACTTGGGATCCCGGCGACGCAGAGAGGGAAGCTGGGGCAGTTGCACTCTCCAGCCGGGCGAGTCGAGCTGATCTATGTGCTGCACGCGGTAGCTGAGCTGATACACCTCCTTCCTGAGCTGGCGATTCTCTGCCTGGATGGCGGCGATGCGCTGGCGGATGGGCTGCAGGCGGGCTTGCAGCTTGCGCCGGTAGAGCTCTGGCAACTCTTGAATCATCTGCTCCAGCAACTGCTTCTCTTGGTAAAGCTGCTCAATCTCCGCCTCATAGCTGCGAATTTGTCGGTGTTGCTTTTCTTGGCGCAGCTCCAGAAGGTCTACCTGGCCCTGCAAGATGCGATTGCGCTCTCGCAAAAGCTGGATTTCCTGCTCCCGCGCAGCCAGAGCTTGAGCAAACTCCGTCTCGCCAACGCAGCCTGCTTCCTGCATCGTTTCTCCCTCAACCCACCCGTACATGGCTACCCTCCGTCCCACCGGGGCGTAGGGGATCCCCTACCCGTCACTGTATCCGGCCCGCGGGGGTGAGGCAAATGGCCTCTGGCCCGCCGACGCCAAAGCTTGCTTCACCTGGGCTTCCAGCTCAGCCAGGGATCCGGAGTTGTCCAGCACCACATCGGCACGGCGCACTTTTTCCGCCAAAGGCCACTGGCTGGCGATGCGAGCTTCGATTTCTTCCGGCGTCAGGGGATCCCGGCGGGCAAGGCGTTGCCGCTGCTGCTCTGGGGTGCAAGTCACCACCCAAATCTCGCTGGCCCAATTTTCCATGTGGGCTTCAAACAGCAACGGGATCATCAGACAAACGGTTTGGGATCCCTGCCCAGAAGAAAATCCTACCCCGCTACGCTTTTGGGAGGCAGGCTCTTCCTCAAGCGGCACCCCATGGACTTTAGAGCTCTGCTCCGCCAACGCGGACAGAAAATCTTGCAGTTGAGCTTTAACAAAAGGGTGGATTTGGGCCTCTAGCCAAGCCCGCTCAGCGGCATCTGCAAACACGATCTGGCCCAACCGCCGGCGATCCAGATCCCCGGAGGGTGTTTGGATGGCCTTCCCATAGCGTTCCAGCACCCTGTCTCGAATAGGGGATCCCACCGCCAAGGCCTGGCGGGCCATTTGATCGGCATCGGCCACCGGGATCCCGTGCTGCTCCAGGATGCGGGCCACCGTGGATTTGCCCGTGCCCACTCCGCCCGTCAGGCCGATGATCCTCATCGAGCTGTAGGCCATAGTCAAGAAGAGGCCGCTGGTGCGGCCATTGCCGTTTGCGCTACTCGGACGGAGTCGTTAGAACGGTGCTCTGCCGCAGCCGGCAAAGGAGAGCTGGGCGGCAGCAGGCTATACTCAAAGCCCTCCACCAAAGCCCGACAGGAGGCCTCGATGATGTTGGTGGAAACCCCCACCGTTGTCCAACGGCGGTGACCGTCGCTAAACTCCACCAGCACGCGCGTTTTGGCCGAGGTGCCGGCTCGCCCATCCAAAATGCGCACCTTGTAATCAGACAGGTGAATCGCCTCCAGTTGGGGATAGAACTCCAGCAGCGCCTTGCGCAACGCCCCATCCAGAGCGGCCACCGGCCCATTGCCTTCCGCCGCCGTCACCCGAGTCTGCCCCTGCACCGCGATTTTCACCGCTGCCAACGATTGCACATCCGTTGCTTCGCCACTGGGATCCCGGTCTTTGCTGTTCCAATCGGAGCGTGTGGTGGTCGTCACGTTGAAGCTGAGCACCTCAAAAGGATGGGAGCGTTGTCCCAGCAAGCCCCTCACCAACAGCTCAAAGCTGGCCTCAGCCGCCTCAAACTGGTAGCCCTGCAGCTCCAGGGTTTTCAGCCGCTCCAAAATCAAGCGCACCTGCGGATCCGACTTCTCCAGCCGGATCCCGAATCCGGCCATTTTGTGGAGGATGTTGCTCAGCCCCGCCTGTTCCGAGACCACAATGCGGCGACAGTTGCCCACTTGCTCCGGGGCGATGTGCTCGTAGGTGAGGGGGTTTTTCTGAACGGCGCTGACGTGGATCCCACCCTTGTGGGCAAAGGCCGATAGGCCCACAAACGGAGCATGGTCATCCGGGGCCAAATTGACCACCTCGCTGATGGAGCGGGAGATCTCCGTCAGGTGTTGCAGCTTCTCTTGCGGCAGACAGCGATAGCCCAGCTTCAATTGCAGGTTGGGGATGACACTGCACAGGTCGGCATTGCCGCAGCGTTCCCCATAGCCGTTGATAGTGCCCTGAACCATGCGCGCCCCTGCCTGCACCGCCGCCAGGGCATTGGCCACAGCAGTGCCGGAGTCGTTGTGGGTGTGAATGCCCAGAGGCAAATGCCGCAGGTGATGGGATTCTGCCAAGACGGCTGCGGTAATCTGGGCGATCTCATGGGGCAGGGATCCGCCGTTGGTATCGCAGAGAACCAGCCACTCCGCCCCCGCCGCCGCCGCTGCCGCTAGGGTTTGCAGGGCATAGTCGGGGTTGTGGCGATAGGCGTCGAACCAGTGCTCGGCATCGTAGATGACCCGCCGCCCCTGGGATCCCAAGTAGGCAATGGTGTCGCGGATCATGGCCAGGTTTTCCTGCAGCGTGGTGCCCAGGCCCTCGGTGACGTGGAGATCCCAAGACTTGCCGAAGACGGTTATATAGCGGGTGCCCGCCGCCAAAATGGCCTGCAGCATGGGATCGTCTGCCGCCCGCCGCCCCGGCTTGCGGGTAGAACAAAAAGCCACCAGCTCGGCTTGCTCTAGGGGCTCTTCCCGCATCTGCCAGAAAAACTGCACATCCTTGGGATTGGCTCCTGGCCAGCCCCCTTCAATAAACGGGATCCCCAGCCGATCCAGCAGCTTGGCAATCTGTAACTTGTCTTGCACCGACAGCGATAGACCCTCTCGCTGGGCCCCATCCCGCAATGTGGTGTCGTAGAGGGTGATGGTGGCTGAGCAACCCAGATCAATCTTCATATCGCATCAGTTTCTTGTAAAAGGCGGTGGAGAAATCCGGCTGTTGTCCGCGCTGCACCAAAGAGACGACATCAATCAGATAATCCACAAACTCGTAGTTGGCGATGGAGAGCTGATAGGTGAGATCTGCATCCTGAGCAAAGATGACCTGAACCACCGTCAGATCCGAAGGCAACGGGGACGTATGCCAGCTGGCCAAGAAGCGGACAGGCTCTTCCCCCTCGATGGCCCTCTGCCCTTCCAGGCTGGCTTTTTTGTAGAGGCCCACCGCGAGGGCTAGGTACTGTCGGCGGGCAACGGCGTAATAGGGCTGATAAACGGCCACTTCTGGCGGGCTAGCGGGTTCAAGTTGCAAAGCCATGGTGCGCTAGGAGAGGGGTACCGCTTTTTCTAAGTTTCATGAAGTTCTGCAAGATAGGTGGGATCCCTATAACCAAGTAGATATCTCTGCATTGGCTGTAGCAAGTGTCGCCGGAAAAAGCTGTGAGGTCAATTGCGGCAGAGAGCCCAGAAAAAATTATAAGGGGCCACTGCAACCCATTTCATTCAGCGTATCGCGAAGCGGTGCGGTTCCCGGTAGGGTGCCGGAGGCATAGCACCATCGCGACAGCAGGTGAGCGGACTACGGATAGATTGCCCAATTGTCTACTTTTCCTTGAGGGATCCCGCATCCCATGCTGGGGAGAAGCGTTGGAAAGTCGGGGATCTCTGGGAAAGAATAGAAAGAGGGGGGATCCCTGCCCCTGATAGCAACCGGCTTTTCTCCTGCCGGCGGTGGCGAGACGGTGCCCTTGCTTGGTTCTCCAAACGTTTGGCATCTCCTGGCTTCATGAACACAACCCAAGACCCAACCGCTTCTCGTCTCGACCCTCTCCCCCCCGGAGAGGGAGGAATAGCGGCCAACCCCCTGCTGGAGTGGGATCCCGTCCTGCAGCGCAAGTTCCAGCAGCTTGTCCAGATCTTCGCCGAGATGGAGCAGGTCTTGGTGGCCTACTCTGGGGGGGTTGATAGCAGCCTGGTGGCCAAGTTGGCCTGCGATCAGCTGGGGGAGCGGGCCCTGGCCGTCACCGCTGCTTCTCCTTCGCTGCTGCCGGAAGATTTGGAGGAGGCAATTCAGCAGGCTCGGCAAATCGGGATCCGCCATCAGATCGTCGAAACCCACGAGCTGGAGGATCCGAGCTACGCCGCCAACCCCGTTAACCGGTGTTACTTCTGCAAAAGCCACTTGCACGATACCTTGCGCCTGTTGGCCCAAGCCCAGGGATATGACCATGTGGTGGATGGCCTCAATGCCGACGATCTGGCCGATTACCGACCGGGGACACAGGCAGCTCGGGAGCGCGGCGTGCGTTCCCCTTTGGCGGAGGTGGGGATGAGCAAGCTGGAGGTGCGGCAATTGTCTCGCCACCTGGGGCTGTCTTGGTGGGATAAACCGGCCCAACCCTGCCTCAGCTCTCGCTTTCCCTACGGGGAGGCAATCACCCCTGAGAAGCTGCGTCGGGTGGGAGCGGCGGAGCGCTACTTGCGCAGCTTGGGTTGGCGGCAGGTCAGGGTGCGCTCGGAGAAGGACACCGCCCGCATCGAACTTCCTCCGGATCAGATCGTGGAGTTTGTGCAGAAAACCAATCTGGAAGCGCTGGTCAAGGCCCTGAAATCCTTCGGCTATCTCTATGTCAGTCTCGATTTGGAGGGCTACCGCAGCGGCAAGCTCAACCGAGTCCTCAACCTTTCCCAGTTGGCCACAAGCTAGCGGGCTGGGGAAGCCGTAGGGGATCTGTGTTGAAGTTTTGCGCCGGGTGATTATGAGAGGGTTGCGGTTGCTCTGGCTCTGCTTGGGGGTGCTGGGGTTGGCAGTTGCCGGCCCTACTGCGGCTCAGGTGGAGTCCCAGAAGAAGGGGGGCGCTCAGCCCATGGATACGACTGACCTCAGCGCCGTTGCCGACCGAACGTTACGGCTGCGTTCTGACCGGCAAACCTTCGATCAACGGGCGGAAGTCTTCCAAGCAGAAGGCAATGTGGAGATGCGGCTGGGCCGCTCTGTGTTGCGGGCGGATCGCCTGCGCATTGAGCTGCGACAGCGGCGGGCTGTGGCCGAGGGCAATGTTTCTATTCAACTGGATCGGCAGCGCATTCAGGGATCCCGCCTAGAATACGACTTTGAGCAAGAGCGGGGATTTTTGGAAGAGGCCTTCGGGCAGGTGGATATTGGCCAGTTGCAGGCCAGTGGATCCCCGGCAGCCGCCCTCTCTCCGCAGCGGCTGGTGCGCTTTCGTGCCGTTCGCATCCGCTTCGATGCCACCACCTGGGAAGGAGAACAGGTGCGGCTGACCAACGACCCGCTGGATCCGCCGGAGTTGGAGATTCGCAGCCCACGGGTGACCTCCACTCTTCAGGCAGATGGTTCCAGCCTGCTGATTGCCGAGGCGGGGCAATTGGTTTTCGACCAGGTCTTGTTTCTGCCCCTGCCCATTCGGCTGCGCTTCGACTCGTTGAACCGTCAGCCTCCGGTCAGCATCTTCTACGACGATTTCGACCGAGAAGAATTGCGACGGGGCCTGATCCTGCAACCCAACTTCGAGCTGCTGCGGGATCCCAACGTGAGCTTGGTGCTCTCCCCGCAACTGTATCCACAACGTCTTTGGGGCAGTGAGCAGGGCCTTTTGGATGGGATCGGGCTGCGGGCCGATTTTCGTTGGCGGCAACCGGAAGCCAACGCTCAAACCTCGCTGTTTGCCGAGCTGCGGGGGATCGTCTTCCAGGAGTTTGCTCAGCGCTTGCGAGCCCAGGTCGAACACCGCATCACCACCGGCGATGGTGGAGAAGTCGCCTACACCTACGCCTATCGGGAACGCTTCTTCAGCGGTCGCCTGGGGTTTCAAATTGTGGAAAACCGCCTCGGTGCCAGCTACCGCTCACCCACCCTGCGCCTAGGGAATACCGGCTTGGATCTCAGCTACCGCATAGCCGTCGACTACATTGATGCCTTGGGGCAGCCGGATGAAATCGACACGGATCCGGAGTTGGCCTTAGCCAACACCACCGACCGCATTCAGCTCTCCCGCCTGCAACTGGGGGCAACCTTGAATCGCTCCTTTCCCCTCTGGAGCCCTCCCAAGACGGCGGCGGATCCCCCACCCCGCTTTTCCGCTCTGCCCATCGAGCAAGGGATCTGGCTCAGCACCGGTGTGAGCAGCAGCCAGTCTTTTTACTCCAATGGCCGAGCCCAGAGCTATACTGCCGGCAGTATTGGCATTGATGCGGTGATTGGGGCTTTTGTGGCCGATACCTTCGACTACACCAACCTGAGGGTGACCTACTCCAACGGTTTTTTGGCCGGAGCCTCGCCATTTTTGTTCGACCGCATCACCACGCGGGAACAGCTCGTCCTGGGCTTTTTGCAACAACTGTACGGCCCGCTGCGGGTGGGGGCAGAGACGACGGTAGATTTGCAGTCAGGCCAGCAGGTGGATGTCGTCTATCGCCTGGGCTATGACCGCCGCACCTATGGCTTCAGCCTGCAGTACAATTCGGTGCGCCAGTCGGGGGCTCTGGAGCTGCGGGTGGAGGGCCTGAACTGGGATCCCGGCCAATCCTCGCCGCAGCCGACGACGGGATCGAGGATCCAAGAGCCCTGATCCCCAAACTCCAAGGGAACGGAAAAATGTAATCCTGACTACTACTCTGTGGAGATTTTCTATGAGAAATTGTCCCATATTGGGGAAAAATCCTAATTCAAATCTTCCTCGAATTGCAGAACCCTCTTGGAAATCGAAACAGTAAGGTAAAATACAGAAGTCATTTTTTCCAGGATTGATTTCTGCCAGTTGGGATCGCCGTATCGCAGACTACCGCAGTGATCCCCAGACGGTGTTAGGGTAGATGATAGGCTGAGCAACGTGGGCTGGTAATCTGAATTATGCAAACACTCGATGCAATCCCCGATAAAAAACGAGCAGAGCGAATAACCTGTAGCTACATCAATGCGACCAGCTCCATTCAGGTGGTTCGCATCACGAATATCGAAAACTGGTACTTTGAGCGGGTGGTCTTTCCAGGCCAGCGGCTGCTCTTTGAAGCGGTGCCTGGAGCCAAGCTAGAGATTCACACGGGTATGATGGCCAGCTCCATTCTGGCAGACACCATCCCCTGTGAAAAGCTGCGCGTTCGAGAAACGGAGCCGGTGACTGCGGGCGCCTAGATCTCCAGAGGCCAGGGGTGCGGACTAGGTTTCGCGGCCTTGCTGCTTTCTCTCTTCTCTTTCCGAACTGGGGGAAGGCTGAGGTGAGGGGCTGGCGGAGCGGCGCGGCTTGGGAGGTAGGGGGATCTCCAGGAAACGGGCGCTCAATCTCACCAGGCTGGTCTCTTGGGGCGGCCAAGGGATCCCCAACCAACGGGCCGTGAGCTCCAGCAAGCTGGGGGGTGGTGTCGGCGTAGGAGTTGGCGTGGGTGGTGGGGTGGGATAGAGATCCAGGCGCGGTGGCCGTGGGGTGCTGACCCGAAAAGCATCGGGGGGCGGTTGGGTCAGGGGTACATTCGGATCCCCGCATCCCAGCAAGCCCAGTCCGCCGGCAAGCAACAGGCCGTACAATTTTCGAGTGCCTCTACTGCCCATGAGTACGCTGCTGGACACCTCCAACAGGGTATCATCGGGATCCCAAGGCTCTGAGCTGGGCTTGCAAATCTTCCTCCAGCACAGATAGCTGGCGAGCCAAGGTCACGTAGCGGTTGGCGGTCAGGTTTTTGGCGGTAAACTGCTCCAGCAGTTGCTGATCCCGGGCAACCATTTGGTTGAGATACTGAGCCACAGAGGCTTGTGGATCCTCGATCAAAGCTCGGCACACCTGTAGGGCCATCACCAGTTGGGCCCGCACCTGCAAAAACAGCGACTGGATGTACTTTTGCTCAGCCTCACTGAGTTGCCGAAAATCCCGCCAATGCTGCCCCCCCTGCAGGGATTGTTGGAGCTCGTTGACCCAGTGGTTGTAGTCTTTTACTTTGCGGGCCAGATCGGTGGCAAACTTCATCACCTCGGGGGTGCTGTTGAGCAGGTGGGCCTCCTGCCAACGCTGCCGGATGCGATGCAGGCTTTTTCCCAAGCGCAAGTTGGCTCTCAGGATCCCCAACAGGAGCAGCAGTAGGATCCCGGTAGCTGCGGCATAGGACACCCAAGAGCCGGGATCCCGCATCCCCAAGAAGATGACCAAGGCTATTGCTATCAAACCAAAGGCCAGCATGCCCCAGGAGCGTAGCCGCTGTTGCTGCAAACGCAGGTACTCCGCCCGCAAATCAAAGGCCTCGCAGCAAGCGTCCAGATCGGCGGCCATGAGCTGGCGAAACTCGTCCGCGGAGATCGGTTCCACACTAATCATCGAGGGCACCCTTAACGCAAGTGGATCGAGGCCAAACGGCATCAAGACCTGCCCTGCCAATCACGGGCAGCTTCCGTGCTTTCTTGTAGGGGCTCCAGCGTTTCGCTGGCCGGAACCACCATCAACCCATACCCTCCGCTGCGGCAAAAATCGACGATCTCCTGCGTGTCAAAGCGTTCTGCCACGGGCTTGGGCAGTCCCTGTTGAGCCAACCGCTGCGCATATTTTCTTGCCGCAAACGAGCTCTCGAAAGCAATGACGATATCTTGACCCCCAACCTGGCGCGTGCAGATTCCCTCCTGCCCATTGGCTTGGTAAAGCAGCACGATCACCTGGGGGGGCAAGTCTCCTGGGCTGACCCAAGACAAACCCTTCTCAGCCTGGGATCCCCCGCTAAGCAATACATCCCGCGCCTCATTCAGCCGCGCCAGTTGCGCCTCTAGCAAGGGTCTTTGTCGCTCGTCCTCCAGTTCTGCGAGGGCAGTACTGAGGGTTTGGTATTCCTGAAACAGTCGCCCCCGGATCTGCCGCTCGGTTGCGTCCGGCGGAAGGTTGAGAATCTGAAGGGCTTCGGCGGTGTTCATCATGGGCTCTGATTTATTCAAAATCATTGCCTAGACTAGCTGTTCTGAGAGTCCCTGGAGAGAAGTTCTGCGATGATCGTGGCTGCCCGTTTTCTCGGCCAGACGAGAGGGTGGGCTCACCGTTCGCGCCAGCGGGCCGGAGGCCTTGTGCGGCGATGATTACTTCCATCTTTTGGCTGCTCGGCAGGGGAATCGGCTTTGGGTTGGTCGGATAAAGAGGGAAGGGGAAAGCCCAACTCAAAAGCCTCTCGTGCCAGCAAAGCCAGCAGAGATGGATTTAACTGGGCGCGTTTCACCCGCTCTTTGAGACGATTCCACAGGTGTGCTCGGTGGATGCGTTCCAACTCTTCTCGCTGTTCACGTATCATGTTGTTCCCACCTCTCTTGTATCAATCCTAACTAAGCAACAGGGGAGCCGGTGTCAGGGAACTTTGATGGATTTTAGGAGATGGGATCCTCATTTTCTCCGAGTTGACCCGCCGGGATCCCTGGGGTTGCCAGCAGGGAACACCATTCACATCTGTAATTTCTTGTGTTGCAGCAAGCCCGTCTTCGGAATGTACAAGGGCGGGATCCGACAGTTTTTCTAGGGACATTTTGGGATCCCTGCTCGCCTTAGAGGTCTTCCACACAGGGAACTGCGGCCTTGACAGGGCCAGCTTGCCCCAATCTATCCAAAAAATGCTGCAGGAGCTGAAAACCGGGTGGGTTGAGGCTGTAGTAAATCCAGCGCCCCTGCTGGCGAGCATTGACCAATTTCGCATCCCGCAGGGTTTTTAGGTGAAACGAGAGCTTGGATTGGCTCACCTTCAGCTCCTCGCAGAGATCACAAACACACAACTCACGCCCCTGCAGCAGTTGCAGCACGCGCAGACGAATCGGGTCAGAGAGGGCGTGGAATCCCTCCCGCACCTGCTCATCTGTCAAATTCCCCTCTACCTCAACCAGGAACGAAACCATCATCCAACCAGGGTAGCAGGAGTTTTGCGCTGCGGCTGCTGATGGATTCGATGGCAGGGGAAAGGCGCGACAATCAACCAGTTTGGCAGCATCTCACTCGAAGGCAAGCAAATACAGACCTTCCGGTTCAGAAGGGATCAGTTGATACGGATCTTTCTGATTGGCCTGTTCACAGAGATTCGCAAAAGACTGCAAACCTTCCAAGCGTTCCGTGAGTTCGCTGAGGGTATCGAGGTACTCCGCCAAGCCCGCTTGAGTCAGGTACCAAGATTTGTCCAGCTCTCGGAAATAGGTCATGTAAACTACCCGACCCTGACTGCTTCGCAGTACAGGGCAGGCTTAAGGCCTCCGGCCCGCTGGCGCGAACGGTAGCCCTGTAGTTGGCAAGCCAACCACGTTCGCGAAGCGAGCCGTAGGCTTGACCTCTAGGCTGGTTTACAGCAGCCCCCAAAAGCGCAATCACATTTGCACCGTTAAAATCAGCATCCCCTTCCCAACCACAATGCCCGCACTTAAATCCCTTCCCATCCCGGTACGACTTACCAGAGTCGGGATGAATGGGCAAGCATTTGTGGCAAGTCTGTGAGGTATAGGCCGGTGGTACAGTTACCACTTTCTTCACAAGCTCTCCACAGTTTCGCTGAAATCAATCACTGGGATCCGTTATGCGAGAGACACAGTTGCACCGGCTATGGCTGGTGTTGCTGGAAAAAGCTGCTTTGAATCATCTGTTGAAAAGCCTGGGCTGCTCGCGAAGTGTGCAGAACCCTCGCGAGAGCATCTACAAACGGCTCATCAATCTTTTGCCAAGACGGAGACGTTAATCCCGACACAGGGATCCAATACGAGCTTGGCAGGTGGCGATTTCTTGGGGGGTGAGGTTGTCCCAATTGACGTCGCGGCGCAGCACCAAGCCATTGTGCCCAGTGATGAAACGGGGCAGCTCTGCTTGGTCGATCACGCTCAGATCCCGCATGTGATAGGTAGTGTAATAGGTAACATCTGGGCTCTCGAAATCCACGTCGATAAGGGTGAGGGTCTTGCGGGGGGGCAGAGGGCTGCCCAAGAGGGGACGAGGGCCAGAGCCGAGAATGCCGCAGTGAAGCAGTTGCAGTTGCCCTTTGTGGCCAGGGTAGTAGCCGTGGTCGTGGCCGCTGATGTAGGTGTGGACGCGGTACTTCTCCAGCAGAGCCCGTTTGGCATCCGCCTCCAGCAGCACTTCTCCCGGATCGTCGCGCCCGACAGTGATGGCGTAGAGGGGCAGATGGCCGATGACAATGCGCAACTTGGCCTTCTGAGCCCGTTCGCTGGCCAGAGCCGCTTCCGCCCAGGCCATTTGTTCGGGCGGGATGTAATTGCAGGTGGCATCCCAGACTAGGTAAAACACATCGTCTTTTTCAAAGGTGTAGTAGAAGGGAAAGTCCCCCCGATCCACAAAGTTCAAACCTGGGTCGTGGGCCGGATCGTTCCAAAACTCGCGGGCCAGATCCCGTTCTTTTTGAAAGAGAAAGCCGCCCCGCGTGGTGCGGGCACAGGAAGCATCGTGATTGCCCAAGGTAAAGCCGTAGGGAAGTTTGGCCGCACGGATTGGGCCAGCCACATGCCGGTCGAAGGCTGCCCACATGGCGCGAATGCGCTCCTCCGACAGGCGGGGATCCTGACCGGCCACCATATCTCCTCCTCCCAAAACAATATCCGGCTGAAGATAGGGGATGAGGCCGATGCCCCGATCCACCTCTGGGTCGTATTCCACCGAGCCGTAGATGCCGTTCATGTCACTGATGACCAAGAGGCGCAGATCTCGGCGGGGGGGGATGTAGAGGCCATGGGGGGCATCTGGATGGGGGACGACGGTGGGGGTGGGCTGGGGGGTAGGAGAGGGGAGAGCGGCTCTAGGGGATCCCATCCCTGGGGCTAGATGAGAGGGCTGCTGCCGACTGGCCCAATAGGCTCCTGCCAATCCACTGCTGCTGGCCAACCCCAACAAACCCAGAATTACCTTGCGCCGCTGCATGATCTTTGCCCCCAACACTCCAGCGGTATTGTAGAAAATCAAAAGGCTGATGTTGGGCTCTTCCATCTGCGCACGGCCTGGACTCGGCTCGAAGATGGCTATGCGCGGCAGCTCTTGTAGAGTTCGGGGTGTTTTTTGAACAACTGTTGACGCACAAATGCTACCTTGGTAGAGATGAGCAACTACCTATCTCAGACTCGGTATGACTTGAGGTTTTCCATGCCTCGCCCCTTGGATTCTTTGGAAGCTGCTTTGGAACGGTGCCGGGAGTGCAATCTGCGTTTGAGCCGACAGCGCCGTTACATCCTGGAGCTGCTGTGGCAGTGTGGCGAGCACCTCTCCGCCCGCGAGATTTACGATCGCCTAAATCAGCAGGGCAAACCGATTGGCCACACGTCCGTTTATCAAAACCTGGAAGCTTTGGCCAGCCACAACATTGTCGAGTGCTTGGATCGTGCCGATGGGCGCCGCTACGGCAACCGCACCCATCCCCACAGCCACGTGAACTGTCTGGATAGCAACCGCATCTTGGATGTGGACGTGGAGCTGCCGCCTGAACTGCTGGCCCAGGTGGAGCAACAAACGGGCACCCGCATCCAAAGTTACCGCATTGAGTTTTTTGGGGTGGAAAAGCCTGCGGAGCCCCAGCAGTAACCTTGGCAAAGGGATCCCTGCTGCCCTGAGCAAAAGTTGGGCAAAGGTCAGTAAGCTCGATTTTGGCCTTTGCCGATTTGCGACTGGATTTGCTCGAGAGAACTGGCAGGGGCCAGGCATTTGTTGCCCCAGCACACCAGCCCTAGAGCTCCTTCCGGCAGAGGTTCGGTCTCGGTGGGGAGAGCAAAGACGGTGGTGGGCCAAGATCGTTGCTGAAAGGCGGGAATGGAATCGGCCTCCAGGGTGACTTTCACCCAATTGCTATACCAATCCAGTCCGGCAAAAAGGCTGGGGCAGGTGCGCGGCTGGGTGCTCATGATGTGGGCAAAGGTTTTCAAGGCCTGCTCTGCCCGCTCCAGGTAGTCCAGATCTCCAGTGAGGGCGGCAAGGCGCACCAGGTTGGCAATGGCCACCCCATTGGCTGCAGGGGTAGCGTTGTCCTGGAACTCCTTCTCTCGCACCAACAGCTCAGGGGCACTCTGGGCATCGCTGACAAAGTATCCCCCCCTGGCCGGATCCCACAGTTGCGTATCCATCTCCTGCTGGAGCTGGAGGGCAGCCTGCAACCAGTCTTGAGGGGTGGGATCCCCCACCAGGGGCAGGCAGGCTTGCTGCAAGTCCAACAGGGCCTTGATCAGCAGGGCGTAATCTTCCGATTTGGCGGGCACCTGAGCTGTGCCATCGTAGTTCAGGCGCAACAGGGATCCGGTCTCAGGGTGGCGTTGCCGGCTGAGGATGAATTGGGCTGCCCGCAGAGCCAATTGCAGATAGTCTGCGTTGCCGAACACTTGATAGGCCCGCGCCAGGCCGGAGATCATCAAGGCGTTCCAAGAGACGATCATCTTGGTGTCGGTGACGGGTGGGATCCGCCCCGGCCAGGATTGCAGACGGGCCGACTGGGCATCCACTGCCGGAGGGAAGGGAACTCGTCGCTCCGCAGAGCCATAGCGTGCCTGAAACAGATGGGTGGTCAAGGCGGCTTCAACTTCTGGCGGCAACGCTCCTCCCTGTTGGCGCTGCAAGACGATGCAGCCGGGCCGATCGGGGAAATTGCCCCCCGGCGATAGGTCAAACGCCTGCTGCAAGGCGCGGAAGGTTTCTTCCCCCAAGAGATCCTGCAGCTCCTGCCAGCGCCAGACGTAGAACTCTCCCTCTTCCGGCTCCCGATCCTCTGCCCGGGCAAAGCTGTCGGCATCTTGAGCGGCGTAGAAGTATCCGGCAGGGGCGGTCATCTCTCGCGCCACCCACTCCACCGTCAGCCGCACCGCCCGCTCGATGGCCGGATCTTGGATACCGTGCGCCCACAGATCGGAGAGAAACTCTAGGATCTGCCCGTTGTCGTAGAGCATCTTTTCAAAGTGGGGCACCGTCCAGGTGGGATCCACGGTGTAGCGGTGAAAGCCGCCGGCCACATGGTCGAAGATCCCTCCCAGCACCAAGGCCATGCCTCGCTCTTTGGCCCGTTCCAGAGCGCTCATGGAGCCGGGGATCCCTTCTGGTGGGTCGAAGCGGGCCGAACGCAATACCAACTGAGCGTAGGGCATCATGGGAAATTGCTGCACCGCCCCGGCATTGGAGAGCAAAGGCTGGATCTTGGGGATCCCAGAGCGCAGCAGGTCGGCAGGAATGTGGTCTTCCGGCACTAAGTCGCTGAGGGTGGTCAGAGCCGTCAAAATCTGGCCTTTCATCTCCTCTATTTTTTCCTTTTCCTGCCGGTAAAACTGCAGGATGCGCTGCAGCAAGGCCAGAAACCCCGGGCGGCCAAAGCGGGGCTCTACAGGAAAATAGGTGCCGGCGTAAAAGGGCACCAGGTCATCGGGCGTGAGGAAAACATTGAGGGGCCACCCCCCCTGCCCGCTCATAAGCTGCAACGCCTGCATGTAGATGCTGTCGAGATCGGGCCGCTCCTCGCGATCCACCTTGATGGGCAAAAAATGGGCATTCAAAAAGGCGGCAATTTCAGGGTTGGAAAAAGCCTCGCCCTCCATGACCGTACACCAGTGGCAACTGGAATAGCCGATGGACAGAAAAATCGGCCTATCCTCGGCCCGCGCTTTCTCCAGAGCTTCTGGGATCCAAGGCCACCAGTCCACCGGGTTCTCGGCGTGCTTGCGCAAATAAAGGCTGGAACTTGTGGCGAGGCGATTGGCCATGAGTACACCCTCTCACCCTTTTTGCTTTTCAGGCTAGCGCGTCCTCCTCCCAAGGCAGAGCCAACCCACTGTTGTTCAAGATACACTCACCCAGGATCCCTGTCGGTCAAGCCTGCTCCTGCTCGGCAGCCGGGACTAAAAACTCCAGAGGGCGCCCGTGTAAAACCAAGGTGGTGCTGGGATTTTCCACAAAGCCGATTCGCTCGTAAAAGCCACGCTGATGGGTTGTGAACAGGTAGATGCGCTCCACCGACTGCAGGTGGGGATGGCTGATCAGGGTTTCCACCAACTTGCGCCCAATGCCCTGACGTCGGTAATCGTGATCAACCACGATATCCCAGAGGACGGCTCGGTAAACCCCATCGGAAGTGGCGCGGCCAAAGCCAATCAGGCGCTCCCCATCCCAGGCGCTGACCACCGGATGGCTGTGGGCAACGGCCCGCTCCATCTCCTGCCGCCGGCGATTCTGCGCCCAAAAGGCGTTGCGGTTCAACAGCAGGAGAAGTTGATCCAGATCCAGCTCGCCCCGCTCCAGAGAGAAGCGAATGTTGCGGTTGTCCACCGGCTGACGAGAGAGGGCGATGACAGGCTCAGGAGAGGGATCGGGCATGAAGAAAACCTTTGCAGCAGTGAGGGTTGGCAAGGGGAAGTTCAACAAAACGCTTAGGCCTGACAAACTGAGGCTAGCTGGCCGAGGCACCTTCGGCGGTTGGCCCCGCATGCTCCAGGGCATAGGCCTTGAAGCGCTCCAGGTCCGCCTGGATGGTGCTCTCCACCACTTTGCCCACAAACAGGCCATCCAAGATTTTGCCGAGGATCCCCGGGAGCTTGTAGGCCACCGACAGCTTCACAATGGTACTGCCTTTGCGGTCGTAAAAGCGCAGCGCGCCCCGATTGGGCAGCCCCTCCACCGAACTCCAGCCGATGTGTTGGTGTTTCACCACCGTGTGGGTGCGGGAGATCCAACTGAAGGTGAGGCCGCGGGTATCCAGTGTCCACCGGGACAGCTCCTGATCCAGCAATTCCACCGAGCGGATCCACTTCATCCAGCGGGGCATGAGGGTGAGGTTGGCCCACAAATCCCATACCTGCTCAATGGGAACAGGCACCTCCACCTGACAGGTATGCTCTAGCCAATCTGACTCTGACATAGGGCCTCCCACGCAACACCCAGCAGAAACACAAACCATCCAGGGGCTTGGCCACAACGCCTCGGGACGGGATCCCTGCCTTTACAAAATTTTATATCGACCTAAGATAGCATTATCGGCCTCGTGAAAGTTTGGGGCTCTGCGCTTTTTGGCAGCCCGGTTTCTTTTTCGAGCAAGTTGCGGCTGCCCCCCATGAGGGCAATGCAGAAGGCAGGTATCATGATTGCCATCTGCAAGCTCCACTTGCAAAGGTTCGGTGCATCCACTCGGTTGACTTGACGGAACGACCTCACCATGGTTTCACAATGGAAACAGCATCTTAAGAACTACTTCGTGGCGGGGTTGCTGGTGGTGATCCCTCTGGCAACTACCATTTGGCTGACGGTGGAGGTGGCCACCTGGAGCATTGGCTTTCTGACCAGCATTCCGAAGCAGTTCAATCCCATCCAGGGTTTGCACCCGATCTTGATCAACCTCATCGATCTGGCGGTGGGCCTGTTGACGCCGATTGTGCTCATCCTGTTGATTGGCTTCATGGCCCGCAACATTGTCGGCCAGTGGCTGCTCAATCTCAGCGAACAGTTGCTCCATGCGATTCCGGTGGCGGGGCTGGTGTACAAGACCTTGAAGCAATTGGTCAGTGTTTTGTTTGCCCCCAACAATCAGCGCTTTCGGCGGGTGGTGCTGGTGGAATATCCCCGACCAGGAGCTTGGGCGCTGGCCTTTGTGACGGGCACCATTCAAACTCCCATTCGGCCCGATGGGCCGCAGCGCTCCCTTGGCCTGTTTGTGCCCACCACCCCCAATCCAACGACGGGCTGGTACGCCATTGTGCCGGAAGACCAGGTGGTGGAAGTGTTCATGCCGGTGGAAGATGCTTTTAAGATGCTCATTTCCGGCGGCATTGTCACCCCTGAGAGTTTTGAAGCGGGGCTGCAGCGGCGAGAAGGAGCTTTGGCCGTGACCATGCCCAGTTTGCGGGAGCTGGTGGAGCAGGAGCGGGTGGCAGGATCCCCCAGGGCTGACTCGGTGGGCTCTGAGGTAGGTTTTGAGACTGAAGGGATCCCTTAATCCTGCTTTCCTGTCCCTGCAGAAGGGCCGGGCTGCCAGAGCTGGTATTCTTTGGCCTGTTCCAAGCGCACATAAAAAGGCCGCATTTGCCGATCCAATGCCTCCACTTGCTCGGGGGAAAAGGCTTTCCAATCAGCGCGGCTGGCCCAGCGGAGGATGAGGTGGACAAGTTCAGGATCCTGCTGATCCAGCCAAACTTCTTTGCCCAGAAAACCCGGATGCCGGCGCAGGGCGGATCCCCAAACCCGCTCGTCTTGCTCAAGAAAGGCTGCTTGCCCACCGGGAGGAACCCGGAAGCAGAGATGTTCGATGGCGATAGGGCCGGGCGGGCTGGGGCAGGTCGACATAGGAGCAGAGGCGGCAAAGTTAAAGATGGGCCCTCTCAAGACTCCAGGGGGGAAGCAGTCAATCGTTGCAGGGTGGGAATGAAGTCGGGGTAGGAGATGCGGGCACAGTCGGCTCCCCTGAGGAGGGTGGATCCCTGCGCTCCTAGAGCTGCCACCATCAGGCTCATGGCGATGCGGTGATCCTCGTGGCTGTCGACCTCGGCCCCGTGAAGAGGGATCCCTCCCTTGATTTCCAGGCCATCAGGATATTCAGTGACCTGGGCTCCCATGCGGCTCAGCTCTTGGGCTATGGCAGCCAGACGGTCGCTTTCTTTCACCCGCAGCTCTGCGGCATCGCGAATCACCGTGATCCCCTCGGCAAAGGCCGCCGCCACCGCCAAAACCGGGATCTCGTCGATCAGGGTGGGGATGAGATCGCCGGCGATGGTGCAGCCGCGCAAGCGGGCCGAACGCACCCGCAGATCTCCCAGGGGCTCGCCGGCCATTTCCCGGAGGTTCTCAATTTGGATGTCAGCCCCCATCTCCTGCAACACCCGTAGTGCACCGGTACGGGTGGGGTTGAGGCCCACATCCCGGAGCAGCAATTCGCTCTCGGGCACAATGGAGGCGGCCACCAGCCAAAAGGCTGCCGAGCTGATATCTCCCGGCACCTGAACTCTCTGGCCCACCAGGCGGGATCCCCCCACCACGGCCACGGTTTTCGCCTCTGGATCCACGTGAATGTCGGCTCCGAAGGCCCGCAACATCCGTTCCGAGTGGTCCCGAGAGAGAGCCGGCTCGGTGACTTGGGTGGTGCCTTCTGCCAGCAGGCCCGCCAGCAAGAGGCAGGATTTCACCTGCGCCGAAGCCACCGGGGAGCGGTAGTGAATGCCCTTGAGGGATCCCCCTTGTACGGCCAAAGGTGCCAACGTCCCACCGGCCCGTCCCCAAATGCTGGCCCCCATCTGCCGCAGCGGTTCTACCACCCGCCCCATGGGCCGCGAGCGCAGGGAGCGATCGCCGGTGACGGCAAAAAAGCGCCCGGCCTGGCCAGCCAGGATCCCCAGCATCAGGCGCAAGGTGGTGCCGGAGTTACCTGCATCCAACACGTCTGCCGGTTCTTGCAGCTGGCCCAGGCCAACTCCCCGAATGCGAACACACTCGCTGTTAAGCTCCGAAATATCTGCCCCCAGCGCCCGAAAACAGGCTGCCGTCCTGCGGGGATCCTCTCCCAGCAACAGCCCTTGGATGGTGGTTTCTCCTTCGGCCAGGGATCCCAGCATCAGGGCGCGGTGGGAAATGGACTTGTCGCCGGGGATGCTCACTTGGCCGCGCAGGCCCTTGGCCGGCGAGAGAGTGAGGATATCGGTAGAAGAAGAGTGAGTCAACACAGCAACTCTGATGGCAGACTGGGCAAAAGCGGCAGCAGTCTCATCTTACTCAGGCCCGGACTCATGCCCCAGAGATCTTACCAGGGATCCCAAGACAGCCTGTCTTTTGACGGCAACCCCTCTTTTCCCAGAGGATCACCTTAACAACATGGATTCCTCGGTCGGGGCCTGGCCTCGGCCTTTTTTTTTTGCAGATACTGAACTTTGTAGCAGCAGAAATAGAACCCCCGCAGACCGTGCTTGGCAAGGTGTATCAACACGACTCTGTTTTGACCGAGGAGGTGATGGCCTACCTGCAACCCCAGGGGGGCGGCACTTTTCTGGATGTGACGTTGGGAGGGGGTGGGCACAGCTTGGCGCTGCTGCGGGGGGGAGCTGCCCGAGTGGTGGGGTTGGATCGGGATCCGGCGGCTCTGCAGGCGGCGCAAGCGCGTTTTGCAGCAGAAGGGATCCCCAGTAGTCGCATCCAACTGTGGCACCTCAATTTTGCCGATTTCGATCTGCAGCAGCATGGCTTTCGGGATGAGCAGGGGCAGGGGATTCCCTTCGATGGCATCGTGGCCGACTTGGGGGTGAGTTCGCCGCAACTGGACTGCCCTGAGCGGGGATTTAGCTTTCGCGGAGAGGGGCCGCTGGATATGCGCATGGATCCCAGTACAGCTCAGGAGACTGCCGCCGATTGGGTTAATCATCGCCCGGTCGAAGAGTTGATCGAGATTTTCACCCGTTACGGCGAAGAGCGATTTGCCCGCCGCATTGCCCATCACATCGAGCAGGCTCGTCCCCTCGCCACAACTACCCAGTTGGCCCAGGTGGTTTGGCAGGCGGTACCTCCGGCAGCTCGGCGAGGCCGCATTCACCCGGCCACTCGGGTCTTTCAGGCGTTGCGCATTGCCGTGAACCGAGAACTGGAGGCTTTAGAAACCTTGCTGGCCCAAGCTCCCACTTGGTTGAAACCCGGCGGCAGGTTGGCCGTGATCAGCTTCCATAGCCTTGAAGATCGCCTGGTGAAATGGGCCTTTCGCAGGGATCCCCGTTGGCAGGTGCTCACCCCCAGGCCCTTGTCCCCTTCCGAACTGGAACGGCAACGCAATCCACGGGCCCGCTCTGCCAAACTGCGAGTGGCTGCCCGCAGCAGTCAGATGTAGGTTTAGGTTGGTTCTCCCGCTCTCAAGAGATCGGCTACCGTGAAGCGGACAGCTGTCCTGCTGAGGCCGGGAATCGGGAGAAGGGGGTTGCTATTGGGGGATGCGGGGAACTAGGGTGAAGCGGAACCGGCAGTCCTGCACCGTCGGATCCCTTGGTGTGTGTGAGGTTAAGCCCTATGGTTAGCCAGCCTTTGAACGCAGGTCTTGATCGTCCCAAAAGCCCTCGTCGCCACAGACAGCCTTCTGCTCTGAGCCGACCCCTCTCCGGTACAGTTCAAGCCAGCCGCACCCAGCCTTTGGATTTGAAGTTGAAATCAGCCCATCCTCGCAGCCAACATTCGGCTTGGGCAGAACACCTAGCTTGGTGGAAGCAGATCTCCACAGGGATGGCTATCCTCTCTGGGGTTTCAGTGTTAAGCCTTTACAGTTGGACTGTGCATACCCAAAGCCGGTGGAGCCAGCGTTACCAGGTGTGGCAGCAGATGCAGCGCAACGAACGACAGTTTCTGCTGACTCAAGAATCCATTGCCAATTCTCTGCGGGAAATTGCCGACCGCTCCGAAATGGTGCCGCTGGTACCGGATCGGATGATCGAGGTGCCGATTGCCTCTCCCAGCCAAGTTAAACCGGATCCAGCCCACCAGACGACAGCCCCGCCTGAAATCGAAAAAGCTCCTCTTTTCTACCCGGTTGGGTACTAGTCCAATGAATCCCGTGGACAGCAGCCAAGCCACTGCTCCCCTCTTACTCTCCCAAAGGCTGTGGATTTTGCAAGATCTCAGCGTATCTCTATCCTCCCTATCCTTCAAATTCTTCAAAAGTCAAGGGATCCCTGGGCCTCGCGATCTGGAGTAGCAGCGGGCTATCCTTCAACTGCTTACAAAGCAGTGAAGAAATCTGGCCTAAATGGGATGTGGCCCATCCGAAGCCCTGGGATTGCCGTTGGGATCCCGTTCACCCCTGGAGATGACATCCCCCCTGGCAGGATAGGAACTCCAGAGCAGGGGATGTATGATGCCTAGCACGGCTTTTTCGGAGCAATCGCAGAGAAAGCTGTACCGACAGGTTGTCCTGGGGATCAGCCAGGGCATGTAAAGGGGAAAGTCCGGTGCAAATCCGGCGCTGTGCCGCAACTGTGATGGGCTTGGGCTAGACCCATGCCCTCAGTCAGGATGACCGCCTGCGGTTCTGGCTCGTCTTTCTTCCGCGTCGCACGGAATCAGGAGCTTCAAGAAAGAAAATGAATCCCATTCTAGGTCTCAGCCTGGCGCTGGGGGGTCTTGTTTTGGGGATCCCAGCGTGGGCGCAGCCGGCGGCCTCTTCACCTTCAGCTCAAGAGGTGTTGGAAACCGGTGTTAGCGCCGAGATTTTAAATCAACCCGTCACCACACCTTTTCGCCGTCCTGGTTTGCTGCGGGATTCTTCCCGCCCGGTTTACGTCATTACCCGCCAGCAAATTCGAGAGCAAGGGGCAAGAACGGTTCAGGAGGCCCTGCGCTACCTGCCCGGGATCCTCAGCGACGGCACGGCAGGAACCCAGTTGGGAGCCCTTAGCTCCCAGTTTATGCGGGGAGGACGAACGGCCCAGGTGTTGGTGCTCTTGGATGGCCGCCCCATTAACGACCTGGGCTTTTTTGGCGGGTTCGATCTGTCTCAGATCACTACAGATGTGGTCGAGCGTATTGAGATCTCTCCAGGTGGGGGCTCCACTTTGTATGGATCGGACGCGGTTGGCGGGGTCATGAACATCGTAACCCTGGAGCCAAAGCCGGGATCCGAGACCGTGCTGGAAGCGGCTATCGGCAGCTACGGCCTCAACGAGCAAGGGATCCAGAACCGCGGCCAGGTGCAGGATCTGGGCTGGGTGGTCAGCTATCGCCGTCTGCAGAGCAACAACGACTTTCCTTTTGAAATTAGGCGTTTGGGCAAAGCCGGCAGGCGGGAAAACTCGGCGGTGGAGTACCACAACCTACAAGCCAAACTCACCTGGCAACTGGCAGAAGGCCAGGTCCTAACCGGAAATGCCCTTTATCTCAATAAAGCGTTTCAGGTGCCCGGCAGCACCGAGTTTCCCTCCCCCGATGCAGTGCAAAACACCAACGACCTGCTGTTAGATCTCAGTTGGCTGTGGGATCAAGAGAGGGGATCCCTGCAAGCTAGGGTATTTTTTGACGACCTCAACTATCGCTTCAGCGCCCCACAAAGCCAGGGATCCCGGGATGAGATCTCGCGAACGGGGTGGGGATCCCAACTGCAATACACCTGGAAGGCTGCTGAAAACCTGGAGCTTACTCTAGGAGCAGACTACCGATCCATTTCAGCTCGCAACACCACCTTCTCCTTTGCCAGGGGATCCACCAACGTCAACTATGACAATACCGTGAACCAAGGGGCCCTCTTTGCCCGCCTGGATTACAGGCCACAGCCCAACTTTTATCTCAACTTAGGTGTTCGCCAAGATTCGAGCAATCTGGTCAACGGTTCGGCCACCTCTCCTGCCGCAGGGATCCGCTGGGTTTTGGCAGAAGGCACCACCCTGAGGGCCAATTATGCCGGCAGCTTTCGCACCCCCTTGATCTCAAACTTATTCTTTCGTTTGCGGGGCTTTTTTGAAGTCGACGGCAACCCCAATTTGCGCCCGGAGCGGGGAGAGAGTTTTGACATTGGCCTGGATCAGGCTCTGGGAGATTTTGGCCTGCTGCGCTTGACCTTTGCCCATAACCGCATCCGCGATGGCATCACCTTTGTCAGCACCGGCCCGAGCAGGGGAACCTACGAAAACATTGAGCTCGTGGAATACACAGGCATAGAAGCAGCCCTGGATTTGCGATTGGGGGAAAACTGGACTCTTTTTGCCAACTACACCCTGAACGATCCCATCATCCGCTCGGCGCTGGATCCCAAAGCGGTTGGCAAACAGCTAGCCTTCGTGGGAGCAGACAGCTTCAACCTGGGCCTGAGCTACCGCGATGCAGAGGATCGGTATGCCTCAGTTTTCCTGCATCACATTGGCACTTTCTTTACCAACAACGCCAATACCCAATCTCTGCCCGGCTACACCAACCTGGCTCTGCGGGGAGGGATCCCGGTTGCAGAAAATCTCGCTCTCGAGGTGGGAGTCGATAACCTGCTGGATGAGCAATATGAGGTTTTCCCCGGCTACCCAGGAGTGGGTCGCACCGTTCGGCTTAATTTAAGGGGCCAATTTTAGAGCGACTTGAGGCTGACTTTTAGCTGTCTAACTCACTGCTGAATCCTTGGCCAAGACATTGAGATCGTCTTTGCCTCTTCTCACACCCTTTGCTTGGACAGAAACCTATGACTATATCAAGGAGCACCATGTCTCGATCAACTTCCCAGTTGCCCATCCAAGCTGGCAGCGCTGCTCAGCAACCCAGCGGTCATTATCTCTGGGTTTGCATCACCTGCGGATCTCGGTGGGTTAACGGCCAAAAAGAAGGGATTAGCAAGGGAGAAATGCTGCTGTCTGCCCTGCAATCTCAAACCCTCAATCCTCAACTGACCCTGAAGCCGGTTGCCTGTATGAGCGGCTGCAGCCATGCTTGCGTTGTTGCGTTGGCAGCACCTCAAAAGATGACCTATGTTTTTGGAGATCTGGATCCAAAAGATGTGGAGCTGATTCTGCAGACAGCAGAGCTCTACCTCACCAAGCCAGATGGGATCCTACCCTGGGCCGAGCGCCCTCTCAAAAAAGGGGTGATTGCTCGTATTCCACCACTGCACTGAGGAGCTTTCTCATGGCCACTTTTACCCCCTGGATAACCCCCCTCCATCAAGCTTGGCAGGAAGTTTCTCTGACGGGTTGGACAACCCTTTATGAAGGGATCCCTGCCCACATCGACTGCTTGGGGCCGTTGCTCTACGAGCTGTTTCAAGAGCACTGGGCCGAGATCCAGGTGGGCCATGTGGCGGAAGGCGGGGTGCTGGAGCTGGCTTTCAAGAAACCTCCAGCTTTGTGCGTGCTCTACGATGGCTATCTAACCGTTGCCACCGAAACTTGGCACCTGCATTTGTGCCTGGAGGAGCACCAAGGCGGCCCCCATCGCAAGACCCCACCCGAGCTGCGCCGCAAAAGATTGGTTAGCCGTGCTGCTCTCTACCGGCGCCTCAATCCCCAAGGTCAGCCCCGCATGTGGGGGATCCAATTCTGGAATGGAGCAGAAGAGCCTTTGCTGCAGATTTTTCTGCCCAGCCCCTTTTTGGGGCCAGAGGAAGACTACCTGCCGGAAGGCAAAGCAGATTACCAAAAGCTTTCTCTTTACGAGCGCATCCGCGCCATCTATGTGCAGGGGAAAGAGCGGATCCCCTATGAGGATAACCCTCTTAAACGTCCCTACCTTGCTGTTTGTCGTTCCAGCCGTTGTTATCCTTCCCGCAACTACCAACCGGTTGTAGAAGCTCTGGAATCCGCCCTTCGAGAAGCCAACCTGGACGTACAGGTTATCACCTCAGGCTGCTTGGAAGTTTGCCAACAGGGGCCGGTGGTTTTTTACTCCGGAGATTGCACCTGGTACAAGCGGGTTACTCCCCAAGTAGCTCGACAAATTGTTTTTGAGCATTTGCTTAATAGCTGTCCTCTGAAAGACCACCTTTTTCCAGGAGATTAAAGCATGATTGGCCTGCAATCGAGTGCTCAACCTATCCCCAGATCTTGCCGCTTGATCTCAGCCCCACTTTGGATACAAGCTGCTCAAGATTTGGCCCAAGGCTGGTTCTGGCCCAGCTTGTTTACCACCGTCGGCTGTCTCAGCAATATTGCTTATACATGTACCCTTCCCTTTGTAACTGTTGGTATTGTTGCAGGCACAACTTTAACCCGCCAAAGGGCAATCATTAGTGCTTTGATGATTTGGCTGGCCAACCAAATCTTTGGCTACACCTGGCACAACTATCCCCGCACTCCCGATTCGTTTGCCTGGGGGTTGGTGCTGGGGATCGGCACGGTGGGGATTGCTCTTGCTGGCGGTTACCGACCTCTGTTTTCTCAGTCCAAGCCGCTTCGGCCAAGGCAACTGCTGCTGAACTATCTCTGGATCCCGGCCATGCTCATCTTGGGGTTTCTGGCTTTTGAAGGGCTGATTTTGGCAGCCGGCCTGGTCTTGGGGGGAACGGAGGGCTTGACCCTGTCCATCCTGGGCAAAATCTGGTTGCACAACTGGCTGTGGACAGGACTTTGGATTGGGATCCACACCCTGCTGGTGTGGGATAGAGGACGTCGCCGGGTGTGGCTGGGAGAGGGGAAACTTCGGTAAGCCGCTCCCGTACAAGCTCTTCCCATCCCGTCAGCGGTGCGGAGCACTTTTGCAGTGATCTGGAACATCCCCAAGAGGGATCCAGGCCAAAATAGGGGCGACCTATGTGGGAGGGGATCCCTTTGCAACTCAGTCGCGTTAACAGTGAGCATGACTCTAGTCAATGATACGCTGGACTATACTGAAAATAATGTACAGTGTGTTCAGTATGGCTGCTTGGTATGGCTAGGTATGTAAAACCGAGAGAAGCGGCGGATTATTTTGGGGTGTGTCTCCACACTTTGAGGCGATGGGAACAGAAAGGCTGGATCAAGGCAATACGTACACCATCCGGCAGGGCGAGAAGGTATGACCTCGACAGCTACATCAAAACGCCAAGAAAAGTCAAACGAGTCGTTTTGTACGCCCGAGTCAGCAGTCGAGGGCAGAAACCAGACTTGGAGAGACAGATTGCAAGACTGGTTAACCTCTATCCTGGAGCCGAAGTGGTCGGAGAGGTTGGCGGCGGTCTCGACTTCAAAAGACCAAAGTTCCTTGCCTTATTGGAACGAGTTCGTGCGGGAGATGTCGGAACAATTGTGGTCGCTCACCGGGATCGACTCTGCCGGTTTGGATTTGAGTTCGTTGAGTGGTACTGCCGTCAATACGGCTGCGAAATCTTGGTTCTCGATGACGATCACCTTTCTCCCCAACAGGAACTGGTTGAGGACATCCTCACCATCCTGCACTGCTTCAGCAGTCGGCTCTACGGACTCAGAAAATACCGGGCTGCAATCGAGAAAGATACGGATTTATCCGGAGCCAGCGCTGGCTAAAGTTTGGAAGCGGTGGCAAGCGGCGTGCCGGTACTGCTACAACCAAGCGACTGCCTATCAGCGCCGGCATGGTGTTCCAAGAACGGCCAGAAAGCTGCGGGACATCATCCTGCACTCCGACCTGCCCCAGTGGGTAAAGGACGCCCCCTGCCACATCAAACAGAACGCGGTCGTCGAGGCGTGGCTGGCGTTTCGCCGAAGCAAAGACGCGAGGTTTCGCAGTGTGCGGGACAGGTCACATACGCTGCAGTTCAACGCCGGCAACTTTCGCAATGGAACGTGGTATCCGAAACTCACCCGAGGTTTGGCGTTTCGTGCATCCGAGGAGATGCCCAGAGAATGGGCACGTGGGACTGAACTAATGCGGGTGAAAGACAGATGGTATGCCATCTTTCCTGAGCCCGTGAACGAGCAGTGTTCGTTAGCAAAGGGGGTGGTTGCGCTTGACCCTGGGGTAAGAAGTTTCTTTACAGGGTTTGATGGGGCGGGCTTTGTAGATATCGCCAAGGGAGACTTTGGCAGGATCGTTCGGCTGTGCTACCACCTAGACGATCTACAGTCCAGGCTGAGTAAAGCACCGAGACTCAAACGTAGGCGAATGCGGCAAGCGGTGTTTCGTCTGCGGGAGAGAATCAGGAACTTGGTGGACGAGTGCCATCGCAAGGTAGCGGCGTTCCTGACGGATAACTACCGATTGATATTCCTCCCCACTTTCGAGTCAGCCAAGATGGTTGCCAAGGCAGGGAGGAAGTTTGGTAGCAAGACGGCAAGGGCGATGCTCACCTGGGCGCACTATCGGTTCAAGCAGTTCCTGAAGTTTCAAGCCCAAAAGAAAAACGTGGTCGTCGTGGAAGTATCGGAGGCGTACACCAGTAAAACCTGTACTAAGTGCGGGCACATCCACACCAAGTTGGGTGGCGCAAAGGTGTTTAGATGCCCAAAGTGCAGCCATAGGCTACCACGAGATTGGCAAGGCGCTCTGGGTGTTATGCTCAGAGCTTTGCGGGATACCGCCTTTCTGTTCGGAAATGGACAGAATGCTATCGCTTCACCGTTGAGCAGTAATGGTCAGCAGTGTTCAGCGTAAATGTATCAGCATTCCTGCCATCCTCTGCTCTTGGCTTCCCAACGCCTCTTGCTGTTCAGCGGCAAGGGAGGAGTGGGCAAAACAACCTTGACCTGCGCGCTGGCTCGCCAACTGGCCCAGGTGGATCCCCAGCGCCGTCTGCTCCTGATGTCCACAGATCCCGCCCACTCGTTGGGGGACGTGCTGCAAATCTCGGTTACGGATGTGGCCCAACCCTTGCCGGATCGCCCCAATTTACAGGTGCGGGCTTTGCAGGCGGAGATTTTGCTGCGGTCTTTTCGGCAAACCTATGGGCCGGCCCTGGAGCTCATTGCCGAGCGGGGCAGTTGGTTTGGCCGAGAGGATCTGCTGCCGATCTGGGATTTAGCCTGGCCGGGGGTGGATGAGCTGATGGCGATTCTGGAGGTCAACCGGCTGCTGGCTGGGGAGGAGGTGGATACCGTTATCTTGGACACGGCCCCCACCGGGCACACCCTGCGGCTGTTGGAGCTGCCCGACTTTTTAGATAATCTTCTGGCTGTGTTTGCCACCTTTCAGGCCAAGCATCGGGAGATCGCCCAAGCCCTGACAGGCACCTATCGACCGGATGAGGCGGATGCATTTTTAGCCCAGTTGCAGAGGGAACTGGAGGGGGGCAAAGCCCGCTTGACCACTCCGGAGAGCACCTCTGCTTGGCTGGTGATGATCCCGGAGCAGTTGAGCGTGGCGGAAACCCGCCGCTTTTGTCAGCAACTGCAAAACCGCCGCGTGCCCATCGGCGGTCTTCTGGTCAATCAGGTGCTGCTTGCAAGAGAGAATAACAGCCAACCTTCGCTGCCCGCTGCTCTCCCCTCTCCTCTCTACTCGGCGCGGCAACAGGAACAGCGGCGCGTGCTCAAAGCCCTACAGGAGGAGCTGCCCGGATACTCTATCTGGGTCTGTCCTTATCAACTGCAGGAGCCGGTTGGGTTGGCGGCCCTAGATGGGCTGGTGCAGCAGCTTCGCCCCTTGCCAGAGGTGCTGCTGGAGTTGGAAGGGATCCCAGAGCAGAGAGCGGAGAGAGAGTCTCCCTTCTCTACCCTCTTCCCTTCCTTCAGGGGGATCCCGTCCCTACCGGACTTTTTGGCCCAAGGGATCCGACTGGTGTTGGTGGGGGGCAAAGGGGGTGTGGGCAAGACGACGGTGGCCGGGGCCCTGGCTTGGAACTTGGCCAAGCGCCATCCCGACAAGCAGCTCTTGCTGGTCTCCATCGATCCGGCTCACTCGCTGGGGGATCTGTTTCAGACGAAACTGGGTCAGGATCCCATCCCCCTGCTGCCCAACCTGCTGGGGCAGGAGGTCGATGCGGCGGCGGTGCTGGAGCAATTCCGGCAGGATTATCTGGAGGAGGTGGCGGCCATCTTGGCAGGGGAGGGGACGGCAGGGGTGGAAGTCCAATACGACCCACAGGCGTGGCGGCAACTGCTGCAGATGCCCCCACCCGGCTTGGATGAGGTGATGGCCCTGTTGAGTGTTCTCCGACAGGAGACGAGCGGGCAGTTTGACCTGGTGGTGCTGGACACGGCTCCCACAGGCCATCTCTTGCGGTTTCTGCAGATGCCCCAGGCTCTGGAAGGTTGGGTGAGCTTGGCCCTGAAGCTGTGGCTGAAATATCGGGATGTGGTGGGCAGGTCGGAATGGGCGCAGCGGATGCGGGAGCTCTTGGCCCAGGTGCGACAGCTCCGGCAGCAGCTCCAGGATCCCCAGTTTGTTACCTTTATCCCCGTCTTTAACCCCGAGCAAGCAGTTCTGGCGGAAACCGAGCGTCTCTTGGCGGAACTGGATGCTTTGGGGATCCCTCATCCCTACGCCGTTCTCAATCGGGTGTGGTTAGAGGATTCTACCCCCTTTGGAGAGGCCCTCCGCCGTCGTCACCAGACTCTTCTGGCCCAGCTCCCCCAGCCATTTTCCCAGCAGGCCATCTTGACCATCCCCTTCCTACATCCTCCCAGCTTGGAGAATATCGGCTCCTACTTATTGGCTCCTCAGGAGCCCTAACCTAGGGGTAGACCTTGCTCACCCAAGGAGTTATGGATCCCCATCTGGAAGAACGCGCCCGCGAGCTGCGCACCCTGCTGCAGAAGGCCAGCATTGCCTACTATGTCCACGATGCGCCCATCCTGGAAGACAGCGTTTACGACCGCCTCTACCGCGAGCTGCAAGAGCTGGAGCGGGCTTACCCTGAACTGGTCACTCCCGATAGCCCTACTCAGCGGGTGGGAGAAAAACCTGCAGAGCATTTTCCCACCGTCTTCCACCGCATCCCCCTCTACAGCTTGGAAAACGCTTTCAACCCAGAAGAGCTAGAGGAGTGGCAAGAGCGTCTGCTGCGAGTTTTGGGCCGTGCCCCTGTTCCCGACGGCGGGACAGAGGGAGAGCTGGAATATGTATGTGAGCTGAAGATTGATGGCGCCGCCTTGGCCCTAACCTACATCGAGGGTCTTTTGGAGCGGGGTGCTACTCGGGGGGACGGACAGGCCGGAGAGGACATCACCCCCAACGTGCGCGCCATTCGTTCGATTCCCCTGCGGCTGGCGACAGCAGATCCGCCTCCCGTTTTGGAGGTGCGGGGGGAAGTCTATCTGGCCCTAGCCGAGTTTGAACGGATCAACCAAGAGCGTCGTTCCGCTGGGGATCCCCCCTTTGCCAACCCGCGCAACTGTGCTGCCGGTACCCTGCGGCAGTTGGATAGCCGCGTTGTGGCCGCCCGCAAGCTCAGCTTCTTCGCCTACGCCCTCCACTGGCCGGAGGGATGGCCTGCCGGGGATCCCCCGCAAACCCAGTGGCAGTGTCTGCAGCAGCTCAAGGAATTGGGATTTCCAGTCAACCCCCTTTCCCAGGTCTGTCGGGGCTTGGGAGAAGTGATCCAATTTTATGAGCGATGGCGGGGTGCCCAGCTCCCCTACGCCAGCGACGGGGTGGTGGTGAAATTGAACTCCTTGCGGCTGCAGGAGGAGGCCGGCTTTACGCAAAAATTTCCCCGCTGGGCCATTGCCCTCAAATACCCTGCCCAGGAAGTCCCCACCCGCATCCGCGCCATCCTCGCCAGCGTGGGCCGTACCGGCGCCGTCACTCCAGTGGCAGAGCTGGAGCCGGTTCCTTTGGCCGGCACCCTTGTCAGCCGCGCCAGCCTGCACAATGCCGATCGCCTGCGGGAGCTGGATGTGCACATTGGCGATACTGCCATCGTGCGCAAAGCCGGGGAGATCATCCCGGAGGTGGTCGGGATCCTGAAGGAATTGCGCCCTGCCGACGCTGTTCCCTACAGCCTGCCCAGCCAGTGCCCCGAATGCCACGCCCCTTTGGTTCGTCCCCCTGGCGAAGCCGTGACCCGCTGCCCCAACCCCGAGTGCCCGGCCAAGCTGCGGGGCCAATTGCAGCACTGGGCCAGCCGTGATGCTTTGGATATCGAAGGCTTAGGGGAAAAGCGGGCAGCCCAATTGGTGGAGAGCTTGGGGGTGCGCACCGTAGCCGATCTCTACCGCCTCACCCCAGAGCAGTTGCAGGGTTTGGAGGGAATGGGATCCCGCTCCAGCCAAAAGCTGGTGCAAGCCATTCAGCGCTCTCGCCAGCAGCCCTGGGAACGGGTGCTCTACGGGCTGGGGATCCCCCATGTGGGGGTGGTCACCGCCCAGATTTTGGCCGGCCATTTTCCCACCCCTGAGCTTTTGGCCCAAGCCAGCGCAGAAACCATCGCCCAGATCTATGGGATAGGCGCGGAAGTGGCGGAAGCGGTGGTGGCCTGGTTTGCCGAGCCGGCCCATCGTCGCCTGTTGCAGGAGTTGCAGGCGCTAGGGATCCCCGCTCTTCCTCAGCAGGAGAACCCTGCCGTCTCCCAGATCCTGGCCGGGAAAAAATTCGTAATCACCGGCACCTTGCCCACCCTCTCCCGCCAGCAGGCCAAGGCTTGGATTGAGAGTCGGGGGGGCAAAGTCACCGCCAGCGTCAGCCGCCAAACCGACTACGTGGTGGTGGGCTCTGACCCCGGCTCCAAGCTGGAGCAAGCCCAACAACTGGGGATCCCCCTGCTGACCGAAGCGGAGCTGTTGGCGCTGGATCCCACCGTGGAATCCGGTGATCTGCATCCTTGACAGGGTGGATCCCCG
The DNA here is from genome assembly GCF_054058015.1 of Thermostichus sp. MS-CIW-30. NCBI lineage: Bacteria > Bacillati > Cyanobacteriota > Cyanophyceae > Thermostichales > Thermostichaceae > Thermostichus > Thermostichus sp. MS-CIW-30. The sequence goes on along the minus strand of NZ_JBSRZW010000004.1, from coordinate 49,006 downwards.
AAAAACTTGGGTAGGGTGGGTTGTCTTAGCGGCAGGGATAATTTATGATTCACCTCTAGTGAGGAGTGGACGCCAATAGGGGGAAGCGAACGAAACACGGACAGTTCCTTCCCCTTTTTGGTTACAAAAAGGCGCGGCCACACCTCCAAAAAGTATCCAACTTAACTGAAGGATTCCTTTGCCAGTGCCAAATAAGTTCAACTATGATGGGATCAGCGGAGACGCATGTTTCCGTTCACTCCTCACACCATCTTCCGCTCGGCGTCAAGTCGGGCGGTTTTTCTATAAATCCGTCCAAAGGATGTATGACCATTCCCGATAGCAGCGAAACGGCTCACCCCTTCCATTTCCAGTTTTCCTCCTTGTAAGACACTTGGGGAGAACCGAGGCTGTGGCGTTTGCACGGGTAGCGCAGAGCGCTGGAGAAGCAAGAATGAAACACCTCCGTTGCATTGCTTCCCAGCTCCCCTTTGAAGAGTGGGTGGTCGCGGAAGCGGCACGGAGCGCTTGGGAAGTGTCTCAATCCAGTTTGAAATGACTATATCTCCAGTCTTTCCAGTTGATCCCCATGGGAATCTCTTGGCACCCTGCCCCCTTGGGGATCCGGAAACAAGCCCTACGAGCCCAGTGGAGATGCTAGACTAGTAGGTCAGTGAGATTCCACCAACTTCGGCCTCCTTACGCTTTCGCAGCCAATTTGCGACTGGATTGGAAGGTTTAGTTTTCTTCTGGCTTTTGCCGGATTAGGATAGCCAAGAGCAAGCAGCAACGAGGATCCCATGGCCAAATATGACTCCCATCTAAAGTGCTCCTTCTGCAACAAGTCACAGGATCAGGTGCGTAAGTTGATTGCGGGGCCGGGGGTCTACATCTGTGACGAGTGCGTGGAGCTCTGCAACGAGATTTTGGATGAGGAACTCTACGACGGCAACACTCCTCCTGCTGCCGCCCCTGCCGGCGGCCGGCGTGAAGCTCCTAAAAAATCCTCCCGCAGCCTGCCTTCTTTGGCGCAGTTGCCCAAGCCGCAGGAGATCATGCGCTATCTCGACCAATATGTGATTGGCCAAGAAAAAGCTAAGAAGGTTTTGTCGGTGGCGGTTTACAACCACTACAAGCGTCTGGCTGCCAAGGCCAACCCCGGTAGCGTCGGAGTTTCGGAACTGGATGAGGTGGAGCTACAGAAGTCCAACATTTTGATCATTGGCCCCACTGGCTCCGGCAAAACCCTGCTGGCGGAAACCCTGGCTCGCATGTTGGATGTGCCTTTTGCGGTTGCAGATGCTACCACCCTTACGGAAGCTGGCTATGTGGGCGAGGATGTGGAAAACATCCTGTTGCGCTTGCTGCAGGTGGCGGACATGGACGTAGAAGAGGCCCAGCGCGGCATCATCTACATCGACGAAATCGACAAAATTGCCCGCAAAAGCGAGAACCCCTCCATTACCCGCGATGTCTCCGGCGAGGGGGTGCAGCAGGCTTTGTTGAAGATGCTGGAAGGGACAATAGCCAACGTGCCTCCCCAGGGAGGGCGCAAGCACCCCTATCAAGACTGCATTCAAATCGACACTTCCAACATCCTCTTCATTTGCGGGGGGGCTTTTGTTGGCCTGGAAAAAGTAATCGAGCAGCGCATTGGCAAGAAATTGATGGGCTTTATCAAGCCAGGGGAGCAATTGTCGGTTAGCCGCGAGCAACGTATGGCCAATGCCCTCAAGGCTTTGGAGCCTGAAGACTTGATCAAGTACGGCATGATTCCCGAATTCACGGGGCGGCTCCCGGTAGTGGCGACTTTGGATCCGCTGGATGAGAAGGCGCTGGAGGCGATCCTGACGCAGCCCAAAAACGCCATTCTCAAGCAGGCGCAGAAGCTGTTGCGCATGGACGGGGTGGAACTGGAGTTTGAACCTGCCGCCATTGCTGCCATTGCCAAAGAGGCTTATCGCCGCAAGACCGGGGCTCGCGCCCTGCGGGCCATTGTGGAAGAGCTAATGCTGGATGTGATGTACGAGGCACCCTCCCGCCGCGACCTAAAGCACATCCGCATCACCGCAGAGATGGTGGAGCGCCGTTCCACCCGCGAGCTGATTCCTCACCCCTCTACGCTGCCCAAGCCTGAGTCGGCCTAGAGTCGCGGCCCTTCCGATCCCTGCTGGATGAACTTATGATCTGTTCTTGAAAGAGGGGGCAGGAGAGCACATGGCAGGGACTACGTTCCGCTGGCGCGAACGGCAGCGGGTGGATCGTGAATATGCGGTAATTGGTCTGGGGCGCTTTGGTTCTAGCTTGGCTCTCACCTTGATGGAGCGAGGGCACAATGTCTTGGGGATCGACCGCAGCCGCGAGATTGTGCAGCGCCTGGCGGATCAGCTGACGCAGGTGGTGGCCCTCGATTCCAGCGATGAAGATGCGCTGCGAGCGGTGGATATCCTCTCCTTCGACACGGTGGTGGTGGCCATTGGCAGCGATTTCGAGAGCAATTTGCTGACGACGGTGGCCCTGAAAAGTCTGGGGGTGCGCAATGTGGTCTGTAAGGCGTCGACCGAGCGGCAACGCTCTATTCTCCTGCGAGTGGGGGCAGATCGGGTGGTGTTGCCGGAGCAAGAGGCAGGGCGCCGTTTGGCTCAGGTGTTGACAGCACCGGGGATCCTAGATCAGCTAGAGCTGGAGCCGGGCTACAGCATTACGGAATTACAGGTGCCGGAGGCGTTGGTGGGCCATACGCTGGCGGAGTCGGATCTGCGTCGCCGCTTCGGCATCACGGTGCTGGTGGTGAAGCGAAAGCAATCGCTGGTGGTCTCTCCCCCCGCAGACTACCTGCTGGAAAAGGGGGATTTGCTGGTGGTTCTGGGGGCCAATACCAACATCTCGCGGCTGAATGAAATGTAGGGAGGGCTCCGATGAGAGAGGGCTCCGCCCCGCTTCCGCGAGAGGAGGGCTCTGAGCGCTTGGTTCCATCAGTGCCATCCCGCGCCCGCCACCTGCCGACACCGGGCTCGGCATTGTCTCAGTCCTCTAGGGCCTTTGGGAATCGTCTGCAGTGGTTTTTTGGGGGGGACAGGCGTCGCCCGCTGCCGCCGCCATTGCGGCTGGTCACAGGGTTGGGGCTCTTGGCAGTGGTGGGAACTTTGGTGCTCATGTTGCCGGGGATCGGGCGCGGGGATCCCTTGAGCTGGAATGAGGCGCTGTTTACGGCCATGTCGGCCCTGAGCGTGACGGGGCTCTCGACGATTGTGGTGGCGGAGGATCTCACCCTGTTGGGCCAGATTGTGCTGCTGATCCTGATTCAGATTGGCGGGGTGGGCTTCATGGTGTTGGCGGTGGTGGTGTTTCAATTGATCGGGCGGCGCATTTCCCTCCTCAATCGCTTGGCGCTGTGCAATTCGCTGGGGCTCATCGATCCGGGGGCGATCCTGGAATTGACTCGGCGGGTGCTGCTGGGGGTCACCCTCATTGAGTTGGGGGGGGCTCTGCTGCTCTGGGTGCACTGGCGGGATCTCTATGGGCCGGAGCGGGCGGTTTTTCTGGCTATTTTTCACGCGGTGTCGGCCTTTTGTAATGCAGGATTTGACCTGTTTGGCCGGGAAGGGATCCCTACAGACGGTCTGTCGCTGGCGATTTTGGCCGGTCTGATTTTTATCGGCGGTTTGGGCATCCCGGTTTTGTCGGATTTGTTAACCTGGCCACGGGGCCACCGCCCCTCTCTGCACACCCGGATTACCCTGGGCGTGGTGGTGGTTTTGCTCTGCACGGGCGGCATTGGCTTGTTTTTGGGAGAGAGCTTGCCCGGCGGATCCCTGCTGGAGGTAAGCTGGCCCCACCGCTTGGGCCTGACGTTTTTTCAGTCGGTTTCTGCCCGAACGGCTGGGTTTGCCGCGATCCCCATTGAGGATTTGACCCCGGCAAGCCAGTTGCTGCTGATGGCTCTCATGTTTATTGGGGCAGCCCCAGCTTCTATGGGGGGCGGCATGACCACCGGCACCTTGGCGGTGTTGGTGTTGGCTCTCTGGGGCTATGCCCGCGGTTTGCCCAGCGCTCAAATTGCCGGGCGCAGCTTGGATCCCTCCATGGTGCGCAAGGCGGCAGCGGTGTTAACGGTTTCTCTGTTTGTGGTGTTGTTGGCGGCTTGGTTGATTTTGCTGACCCACAGTAACAGTAGGTTGGATCCGGTGTTGTTTGAGGTGATCTCCGCCTTTGCCACCTGCGGCCTCTCGACGGGCTTTACCGGGGAGCTCAACTGGTTTGGCCAACTGATCATTGTGCTGGTGATGTTCTGGGGCCGGTTGGGGGCATTGACGATTGTCTTGGCCTTGGCTCAACAACAGCCCCGCCCGTTGGTAACCTACCCTGAAGAGTCGATCCTAATCGGTTAGTCCAGAACTGAGGAGAGAGCAGCCTCCGTTAGACTGAGTAAGGGATCCCTTCGTCCCTCTCGTTACCGGGAGCCATCTGTGTCCAAGTTTCTTTTGATCGGTTCTACCGAGCCCTTCAGCGGTAAGTCGGCTGCCATCTTGGGTTTGGCCAAACACCTGCAGCAGCAAGGGATAAAAGTCACCTATGGGAAGCCCATCGGTTCTTGCGAGCGGGAAGATTGCTCGCTGGAAGGGGGCGATCCGGATATGCGCTTTGTGGCGGAGTCTCTGCGGCTGACGATGGATCAAATGCCGCCGATGCTGCTCCGGCTCAACGAAGAGGCTTTGCTGGCTCAAATGAAGCGAGCTCCCGGGGATCCAGCTCCAGAGTGCCCGGTTGCCCCTCTGTTGGAGTTTGTCCAGCGCTCCCCTGCCGATTTGGTGCTGCTGGAAGGCCCAGCCGATCTTTACGAGGGGGAATTGTTTGGCCTGTCGCTGGCCAAGATGGCCCAAGCCCTGGATGCTCCGGTACTGCTGATCAGTCGCTACCATTCCTCCTTGGCTGTTGATTCTCTTCTCTTTGTCCATCGTCAACTGGGATCCCGCTTGGCAGGCGTGCTGCTGAACGATGTGCCACCTGACCAAATGCAACCGGCAAAAACGATCATTCGGCCTTTTTTGGAGGGACACGGGATCCCGGTGCTGGGGATTTTGCCCTCCCATCGCATTTTGCGCAGCATCAGCGTTGGGGAGTTGGTGCGGCAACTGGATGCCGAGGTGCTCTGCTGTCCGGATCGGATGGACCTGATGGTTGAAGACATTGCGGTAGGGGCGATGAACGTCAACTCGGCCTTGAAGTACTTCCGTAAGCTGGATCACAAGGCGGTGATCACCGGCGGAGACCGCACCGATATTCAACTGGCCGCCCTAGAAACTTCCACCCTCTGCCTGATCTTGACCGGCAAGCTCCCTCTGGATCCCCGCATTCAGTCTCGAGCAGAAGAGCTGGAAGTGCCGATCCTCTCGGTGGATCTGGACACCTTCACCACCATCAACCGCATCGAACGGGTTTTTGGGCAGATTCGCCTGCACGAGGAGGTGAAAGTCCGCTGCATCCAAGAGCTAATGTCAGCGAATTTTGACTTTTCCCGTCTCTATGCTCATTTGGGCTTGACACAACCCCTAGTGTCGGCGGTAGGTGCATAAGAAAAGTTATTACTGGCTTCTCTATATTTGGTGTCTAAATAGATATTTCTTCGAGATTGAGCACTATACCTGATCAAGATGAAATAAGCTCAGTTTTGACGCGCTGGTCTCTAGTGTCTGATGCTTTCCAGTATCTGCAATGATTTCTGCAAAAAAACGCAGGGATCTCTCGCCGGTTTGGCCTACTCACCAAATTCGAGAGATATCATGCGAGTATTCATCACCTCAACACACCACTCCTCCCCCAGATTTTCTGGGGGTTTTTGTTCGTACTGTTTTTAACCTTGTGCGTCAGTGTCACGTAAGCTGATGTTGACGGGGTTTATGCTGCTAATAGTGTGAAACAAAGCTTTTCTGAAGCTGAATACACTAAACAGTGGTGCCGGCACGCCCTTCTGCAATAAGATGCAGTGTCTGTTGTCGAGCCGGGATCCCAAATGTTGCCGTTAGCGCCGGATGAGCACCATGGCCAAGGTTTCACGGATGCACGGCCGCAAAGGAGCGGGCCCCAGCCGTCTGGTTGCCTGCCCCCACAGTGGCATCTTCACCGACGGGGGATGTTCTCCCAATCCGGGGCCAGGGGGATGGGCCGTGGTGGTGGTTCAAGATGATCGGGTTGTGGAAGAGTTTTGGGGAGGGGATCCCGATAGCACCAGCAACCGCATGGAGTTGACCGGCCTCATCCGGGCCTTGCAATATTGCCGCCACACCCAGGGCAACGGCGTAGATACCATCTACAGCGACTCCCACCTTTGCGTACAGACCTACAACGACTGGATGGATCGCTGGGCAGCGCAGGGGTGGCGGCGGCGCACCGGGCCGGTGGAAAACTTGGATCTGGTTCAGGAACTGTATCAACTAAAGCAGCAGTGCCCTCAGGTGCAGGTGGTTTGGATCCCAGCCCACCAAGGTCTGCGCTGGAACGAGTACGTGGATGGGTTGGTTGCCCAGGCTCGAGCCAGAGTGACCGTTCCTCCAGAAGTTAGGGGTTGAGGTTCCACACCGGCAGTGGGGGCACTGTGAAACTGGTTAGCAGCAAGATGCTTGCCAAGACTACAAGGCTGTTAGGCTTGGCTTGACTGCAAGGTGCAGAACTTCCTGGATGGTTTTAGCCATGCGCTCCCAGGTAAAAGACTTAACCCACTCTAAGCCTTTCCTGACTTTCTCAGCGCGCAACTTGGGATCCAGAACCTGAACCAGGGTGTCCGACAAAGAGTCCTCTACATAAAATGCAGCTTCTCCTCCTACTTCCACTAAGGCAGAGTTGGGATAGATAATGACAGGGGTCCCACAGGCCATGGCCTCCAATACGGGTAGCCCGAATCCCTCATATGCACTTGGGTAAACCAGCGCCACGGCATTCTGGTAGGCTTGAACCAACTGCTGCAGATCTAGATAAGCATTCATAACAGGTTGCGGAGCTGCCGCCTGTCGATAAGCCTCTGGAGTCGACCAGGAATGAGTGCAAAGGACAGGGAAAGGCTTATAGGACCACTGCTGATAAGCTTCAAAAAATAACTCCTGTCGTTTGTAAGCGCCTTGGTGGCATCCAATCAGCAGCCAGTGCTTGGGAATAGCTGAGGGATCCGGCTTGAATACACTGGTGTCAACCCCAGGGTAAGCTACTACTGCCTCTTTGCCAGTTAGACGCAGCAAGTCACAGGCCGTGTTTTGGCTAACAGCTACAATGCGAGCGGCTGCTTCAAGGGCTGCGTGCTTTTGGCGCCACATGGGATCTGAGAGATCCCAACCCAGCACTTCTGGGATCATGTCATGGAGCAGGAGCACCTGCGGAATGTCAGAGGGCAGGTATGTATGGTAGGTGCTCATAAAAACATCAGCCCCTGACCAAATAAAAGCTTGTCTCAACTCAGGATCATCCCAGCGGGCGTAGCTAAAGGGGTGACCCTGCATTCTCTCGACACCCTGGGGTAGCTCTCCCATGCCACCCCGATCGTAGAAAGTGATGCGAATCCCCAGCTGAGGCAATTCCCGCAGTAAGTTGCGCCAAACTGTAGCAATACCAGTTTGGTGCATCTGGAAGAACACCCCGTCCACAAATAGGTGAAGACGTTGCCGCACCTCTACCACCAAGGGATCCCCGTATGCCCAGGGGAAAAAGGGCTGCAGGGAGCAGGGCTTTTCCGCTTTTTGCAACTCTTCCCAAGCTCTGACAGCTCCTTGGTAGCCGTAGTAGGATTCCTTAAACTCCACCTGCTTTCGCAATGCATAGGCATAGTGGTCAAACACTAAGCCCTCTGCTTCCGTTTGGTCTGCGGTCAGAACCCTCTCGGGAAGTCGTCCCTTTCGGATCAATACAGGTGGCTCGTGAGTTTGCCACTCGCACTCAGAGGGATCCCATCTCCAGACCCGCCACCACTCCATCTGGGGGTTGTTGCCCCACTTACCTTTGTTGTCCAGGACAAGATTGGGGCCCACGAAGTAACGACAGTAGAACTGGGCCGCCTCTAGAGTGGGATCTGCTTCAAAGCGTCGATGAACCCGCCGGATTTGTTCGACTGTCCAAATTTCGTCTGCATCCAACTGCCACAGCAAGCAGGGATAGTCAGGTTGGGCTGCCCTGACCATTTCAATTTTGCCATCCCAAAACTGGCCATCGGGCTTCTGAACAAGCCGAACACGGCTGTCTTTGGCTGCCAAGTCCCTCAAGTATTCGACCGTACCATCCAAGCTGTGCCCCTGGGAGTATTCCTCAGGGATGCGGCCGCCGTTGGCTAAGCTCCACCCTGTGTCATGGCGTAAGGCAGCAACGCCCTCGACCACCACCCACTGCCAGGGGATCCCTAGCTTATCCAACTCGCAGAGGGTGGAGTAGTGGCGCTCAATGTACGGCTCCCCGTCTAAAACAATGGTGAAGAAGTGAATGGGAAGAGTGGCTCTGCTGTCTTTAAAGATGGCAAAGCCTTTGCGGACATTTCCCCAGCAAATGAGTCGGTAGCCATAGCTGGAGAGCTCCGTCAAGCAACGGCTGTTCTTAAAAGCGAAGATGTCATCCAGGGCAATATACTTGGGGCGAGCGCCCTGTTCCAAAAAAGCTTGGAGGTCATACCAGCCCGTAAACTCGCCGCCGTCAATGAGAAGAAGGTCGGGGTCGGGAACTCGGCTTGCCCCATCTGTGGGAACAGACTTGAGTAAATCTTGTCCCTCCTGGTGCCATTCCAGAGCCTGCTCTCGGCTATAGGGGGCCCAAAAGCTGGAGCAAGATTTCAGCCATTCTTCCACCTCCTCCACTGTAGCGATCCTAGGTTGGGCAGCAGCGTGAATGGGGATACAGCGGGGATCCTTGCTTACCCTTCTAGCCAGCTCTTTGTAGCGCTCAGGATGAGCTTCTATGCTGTAGATGCGAACAGAGTTGGGAAGGGCGTAGCGCAAAACAGCTGTGGATCCTTCTCCACTACTGGCCCCTACCTCGACCACCACCCGCAGGGAGGGATCCCTGCAAATTTCTGCAAGAGCTGCTCCAAAAGGCTCATCTAGCCGGATTTCTGGTGGGATATACCACTCTGGCCAGGCGGAGTCGCCGTTCCGTTTCTGATTGACCCAGCGGCCATACGCAGCAGCAGCTTCTCGATGATAGAAGGAACTGGCTGTGGGTAAAAAGGCATCAGCCTCCTCCTGAGAGAGGTCACGAAGGTATTGAGTAACCTGAAATAGCCACAGGCGCGCCACTTCCTCGCCTGTCTGGGGATCGTAAAGAGAGTTGATAAAGGCATTTGGAGGCCAATCTTCTAGAATTTGCTTCAATACTAACCACACCCAATCCTCTTCCCCAGCTCTAGCGAAGCAGTCAAGGCTGTGCGCCAGCAGCTGAAGTCTATGGTGGTGGTGTACAGGAAGCTTTAGGGCTTCCTCCCGCATGCGTTCTGCAACAGGTTGATAGACAATCGACAGAACTTGCAAAAGTCGCTTTGTCTGTGGCCACAATAACCCTTCTAGAGATCCACCCCTGTACCTTTCTGCAAACTCAGGAGCGATGGAAAGAGCAATGGTCTCTAGGAGAATTGAGGGAATACTTTCTTGTTCGGCCTGGGCAAAAAAGGCAGAGTAGGATCCTTGCCAAAATAAAGTTCCCAGCTGTTCAAAGTTGGTGGCTTGCGTCACAGCTAATGACCCCCATTGCTCTTCCTGCTAGAGAGAAGGAGTAGCTCTGCTTAAGCTCAAGCATAGCAAGAATTGCAACTTCTGTCAAAGGGAGAAGTGTCATTGCCTGGGGAAAAGCAACATGTACAGGAAAGCTTCAAGTTTGTTGCAGGAAATGTTCAACTGATAACTATTCCTGTCTTGGCTGCTATCGCCGCGGGGCAAGCATTTCGTGGACTTTGGTTCACTACAGCTCCTCCAGGCCGAGTTTGGGATCTTATTACGCTACAGCCTATTAAGAGGCTACAGGATACAGCTGTAAGCCTGCCTGTTCTGGACTCATCGGAATCAAGCCTCAGAAACACGACGTTTTGTATCCCTTGATCTGTGAACAGGCCGTAGGTTTACTCACAATTTAGACTATCTTGTTAGACTATCTTGACTTGTGCTAGAGTGGGCTATTTTTTCACTTACAGAAAATTTGGGTTTGCAGGCTCATGCCTAGATGCTACGATTGGCTATATCCACTAGCTGCTTAGGTAGCCGCCATGCAAGTCCAGCTTCATTCTCGGCTGCGCCCTCTCTCTCTGACGTTGATGGCGGTGGGGGGCTCTTGGCTTCTGGGATCCTGCCAACTCAGAGGGCCACAAGTGCAGTTGCCCGGCGATGTTATGCCGGAAACCGTGCTGGTTCCTCAGTCGGCACCCTTGGTGCTGACTTTTTCTACCCAACCGGAAGAATCTTTTCGCACTCACCCTGACCTTTTGGCCCAGTGGGAGAGCTGGACGGCAGAAGCTTTGGCTGAAACCGGCAAGGAGTTCTCTCGGGAAGAGATGCAAGCCTGGGCCGGCGAGCAATTCACGATGGCAGTGGTGATTCCCAATCTGGTGCCCGGAGCTGCCGAGCCGGTGCCTGGGATCCTGTTTGGAGCCAGCACCCGCAACGCTGATTTGTCTGGGCAATTCTTGGCCCAGGTGCGGCAACAGGCAGCAGCAGAAGGGGCGAACTTCGAGCAGCGCCAGGAGCAAGGGGTCACCTTGTATGTGCAAACCAACGGAGAGCCGGGCGAGCGGTGGGTGACTGCTGAGTTTGGCAACCGCTTTGTGGCGGTGGCCAACGACCCGAGGGTGATGCAGCAGGCGATTGCTGTGTATCGCGGCGAAGCAGAGCCGATTGGCCGCTCCGAAAGTTTCCGCACCGCCGTTGGCAATCTCTACAAGAAGAGCGGCACGCTGGCCTTTGCCTACTTCAACTTCCAGGCTTTGCAGGAGGATCCCGAGTCTTTCCAAGACTGGATGCAGGATTTGGATCCGGCGACGCTGGGATCCCTGCAACCCCTGCGCTCTTTGGCCATGGCTGCCCACTGGCAGGAGCAGGGCCTGCGGCTGCGCATGTTGACCCAGACCGATCCGAAAACCCAGGTGCAGGGGGGGTGGCAAACGGCTCGCGGCGAACTCATTCAGCGGCTGCCCGGCAATGCCTTGGCGGTGCTGACCACCCAACAGATTGCCCAGCGCTGGCAAGCCGTTATGCCTGAGCTGGAAAAAGATCCGCCGGTCAAAGAGTCGTTAGAGGAGCTGCGGGCTGAGTTTCGCGCCAATACCCGTTTGGACTTGGAAAAAGATCTGCTGGCTTGGATGGATGGGGAGATGGCCTTGCTGGTGGCACCGGATGCCCAGGCCCATCCCCTGTTGCAGGGCATGGGAGCAGCCTTGGTGATCGAGACCAGCCAAAAAGACAAGGCCAACGCGGCCCTGACTCAGTTGGATCGGCTGGCCCAAGAATCGGGAGTAGGGGTAACGGAGGCGGGTGGACAGGTGACGTGGGCGGATCCCTTGTTTAACCGCCCGCTTTTGACCCGCGCCTGGGAAGGCAACTATTTGATCGTGACCAGCAGCACGGCGGCGCTGCAAACCCTCGCCCAACGCCAGGGCAATTTGCTTCCCCAAACCGAGCCGCTGAAAACCCTCTACGATCAGTTGCCCAAGCCCAACTACGGCTACTTTTTGCTGAATTGGCAAGGGATCCGAACAGTGCTGGAGGCCACACTACCGGGTGGTTTGGCAGGCTTGGAGCCGGAGGCCCGTGAGCTGCTGACCCGCATCGATGGGCTGGGGATTACCAGCTACCCTGCCGGGGATCACGCCTTTGGGGTGGAGCTGCTGGTCACCGTGCCGCCCAAGCCACAGCCGTAAGCTCTTTCCCCCTTCTCCCTTGGGGAGAGGGGCTGGGGGTGAGAGCTACAGCCGAATCAAGCCATAGGTGAGAGCATAGCGCACCAGCTCGGTGCGGCTGCTGGTGCCTGTCTTGTTCAGCAGGCGGGTGACGTATTTTTCCACGTTGCGCACGCTGGTTTGCAGCTGCTTGGCAATCTCCTTGTTCATCAGCCCTTCTGCCACCTTCTCCAACACCTGTTGTTCCCGCGGCGTCAGCTCTACCTTGATGGGTGGGGGCAGGGGGGTGGGGGCAGAGGTCTGGGCAGGCGTGGCTGTGGCAAGGGTGCGCTCCGACAGCAGGGCGCGAATCGAGGCCAGCTCGCGGGCCACCACCTCCGAAGGGCTGGCAGCGCGGGATCGCTCAATGAGATTGGAGACGATGGCCACCAGCTCCTCCGGATCGAAGGGCTTGGGCAAATAGGCATCGACACCGGCCCGGTAACCCTGGATGCGGTCGGCGGTCATCCCCTTGGCGGTGAGGAACACCACCGGCAGATGGCTGTAGGGCTCGAGTTTTCGCAGTTGGGCCAAAAATTGATAGCCATCCATGCCCGGCATCATGATGTCGGAGATGATCAACTGAGGCTGGGCCGTGCTGAGCAGTTGCAGAGCCTGCTGGGCGTTGGCCGCCGGGATCACCTCAAAGCCGCTGTCCTCGAGGTAGGCTTGCACCGCTTCCCGTAAGCCGGGTTCATCATCTACTAGCAGAATGCAGGCTGCTGGACTGGCAGCAGGGGGTTCGGGTTTGGCTTGGGGAGAAGAGGCCATCTGGAGCTCCTGGGTAGCGTTCAAGCGTTTGGCGGCACCTGCCATCCCACATCTCTACAATCTTCCTACTAACCTGTGGGCAATCTCAGGCAAAAACAGGAGCCTTGGGGGGAGCTTTCCACCTGGAGATCTCCGCCCATCCGGGTGGCCAAGTCGCGGCTGATGGCCAACCCCAGCCCCTGCCCCGGCTTAGAAAGATCTGCCCGAAAAAAGGGGTCGAAGATCCGCTCCAGGTTCTCAGGGTGGATGCCGGGGCCGTTGTCACAGACGGCAACGAACACTTCCCGTTGCGAAGCAGTTGAGGGATCTTCACCCAACTCCACCCTCAGCCGGATCTCACCCGGGGGCGGGGTGTACTTGCAGGCGTTGTCGATCAGGTTATCAAGCACCTGGCGCAGGGCACGCGGATCGGCTTGTACAGGGGGTAGGGAAGGGGGCAGAACGGCTTGAAAGTGGTGTCCCTGGGTTTCGGCCAAGGCTTGATAGATGGGAATCCACTCCCGCAGCAGGTCGGCCAAGGAGAGGGGCTGAAGCTGGAGGGGGGCCGGGATCCCGTCCAAACGCTCGAACTCCGCCAGCAGCTCCTGCAAATGCTTGCACTCCTGTTCAATGCTCAGGCCAATCCAGTGGTTGCGATCCTCGGGGGGCAAGCGTTTTTGCAATAACTTGGCCAGCGTGCTCAGGGCGGTGAGAGGATTGCGCATTTCGTGAAGCAAAGTGGAAAGCTGCTGGGCAGAAAGAGTGACCCCCTTAACCTTGGGTTCTCCGGCTCCGCAGACGGGTTCAGGCTCTGGATGGTGTTCAGCAACTTTTCTGGCTCTCGGCATGGATCCAATCTCTAGACTCTCCCGGCGCTGGCAGATCGATCCTAGCCCTACCTCCCCTGCAATCCGCCATATCAATCCTGAGACGCTATCGGGATCCCAACCGGGTGGCTTATAGCTGGCGGGGCAGGTAGATGTTGAGAACTTCCCCCCGACGGGCGCGGTGGCGCACGGTGAGGTAGCCCCCCAAGGCGCGGAACAGAGTTTGGGTGACGGGAAGGCTGAGGCTCACTGCACCGGTATCCGGCTGCACGACCAACAACTGCCCAATCGCCTGAGGGGATTTGGGCTCTGAGGCAACAGTGGCGTCGCTGCCCTCAGGTGTGTTGACCTGAAACTGAAGTTTGACCAGCTCCCCTGCGCTGACCAACTGGGCGCGAATGTGGCTGCCAGCCGGCGTGCTGCGGGCAATGCGGTCGACCATGCCAAACAGCACCGCTTCCAGCGCCTTGGGATCGCTGACCACATCCGGCAGCTCATCGGGAATCTCCAACTCCAGTTGGGATCCCCGCCGTTCCACCTGCTCCTGCCAGCGAGGCAGGTTTTGCCGCACCAAGTCCACCAGCGCAATGGGCTCTAGCTGAAGCCGACGCCCCTCCTGTGGGGTAGCAGCGGGCATCACCGTTTCTGTAGCCTGGAAAAACAGCCCGAAGCGGTTGATTTGCTCGGTACATTCGCGGTCAATTTTCTCCACGTATTCCCGTACCCGCGACGGCAGATCGTGCCGCTTCAGGATGAGACTAACCAAGGTGCGGATGGTGCTGAGGGGCGTCTGGATCTCGTGGATGAGAGCCCGCAACAGTTCTGCCTCCGAAAGGCTGTTCTGTTGGCCTTGACCGGCAGGCTGGCCATGGGAAGGAGGAGACCGCCGCTTCTGCCAATCTTCTGGCCGGGTTGTGGGCGCAGGGGAGTTCTCGGCTCTGGCGGGGGGTAAGCGAGCGGGCGGGGATCCCGACTCGGCCAGGTTTCCCAGCAGGAGAAGGCTGCTGAAGCGGGCCAGCACCCGCACATGAGGCTCCATGAGGGGATGGTGCTTGATCAGCTCCTGCCAGAAGGGCAAGCGATCCGGCCTACCCTGTTGAACCCGCTGCTCTAGGATCTGCCAAGCCCGATGCACCACTTCCGGCTCAAAAGACACCATCATCCCCCTCTGCCGCGTGTGGGGGTGATGCCCTTGGGCGGCCACCGCCGAAAAAACAGGGGTGAGCACCAGCAAAAAAGGCTCCTCCACCAGGGGATCCTGCGGCAGGAGAGGGATCACCGTCTGGCCAGGGGTCAGAATCGACTCAGGGGACAAGTCAGGGGTAAACAGCCAGGGATCTTCACGGGCCAGCTCCCGCAGCTTCAGGTTCGGTTCTGGAGCGTCAATGGGCGACGGCAGTTGAGGCAGCGGATCCCGAACCACCCAGGGGGGCCACCAAGACACCGGCCCACCGATCACCACCCCAAACTGTCCAACTTCTTGCCATAGCTGGAGCAGGGCTGCCACCGTCTGCTGCCAGGAGCGCTCTCCTGCCCCCGGCAACCATTCCGGCAAGGGCAGATCGGCCCACAAAGCTTCCATCAAGGACAGAAATCGGCGGCTGTTCACGGATCTCTTTGACCCATCCTTCCCTTGTAGGGTAGCGGTTGTGGCCCCTCTGGGGCAGGGGAAAACCTCACCTTTTCCGGGGCGGATCCCCGTCTCACTCAGGGACAAGAATCCTCGTCCTCATACGGTAGCGAGTCTGTCCAATCAGCCTACCCGTCCATCCGGCAGAGTTGCCCCGCGCAAATTGGCCCCGCTGAGGTTGGCTGTGCTCAGATCGGCTCGGGTTAGGATTGCCTCGCCGAGATCGGCATTTTCCAGGTTGGTGCGGCCCAAATAGGCATCCACCAGGTTGGCACACCGCAAATCGGCCCCGGCCAGATTGGCCCGACTCAGATCTGCCCGCGCCAGTTTGGCCGAGCACAGACAACTGGCGGAAAGATCGGCTGCGGCCAGATCCGCCTCGCTCAAGTTGGCCTCTGTCAGATTCACCTGGCGAAGTATCGCCTCCTTCAAGTTGGCCCGCGCCATCTGCACCCCTTGCAGGTCTGCCCCCAAAAAAGAAACCCCCCTCAGGTCGGTCTCGCTCAGGATGGCTCCCTGCAAACGGGCTTGCTGCAGGCTGGCCCCTTGCAAGTTGGCCTTGATCAAACTGGCCTCTTTTAGGTTGGCCCCGCTCAGGTCGGCCCGCGTCAAATCCGCTCCCGACAGGTTGGCTCCGCTGAGATCGGCGCGGCTGAGGTTGGCGTTGCGCAGTACCGCTCCCCGGCGGCTATCGAAACGGAGATTAGCCCCCCGCAAGCAAGCTCCCCCCAAGTTGGCACTGGTGAGGTTGGCCCAACGCAAATCCGCATCCAGCAGGTTGGCATCGATCAACAGAGCCAGCGTCAGGTTGGCCCCATGCAAATCTGCTCCTTGTAGGGTGGCGCCGTGCAACTGGGCATCTCTGAGATCCGCCTCGCTCAAGTCCGCCTGGCTGAGGTTGGCCCCACCAAGGTTAGCCCCGACGAGGTTGGCCTTCTGCAGCTTGGCCCGCCCCAAGAAGGCGAAGATCAAATTGGCACTGTGCAGGTTTGCTTGGGAGAGATCCACCCCGATCAAATCGGCCCGGCTCAGGTCAAGGGCGGCCAGGTTCTCGCCGGCAAAGTTGATCCGTCCTGCCCGGTAAAGCCGAAGCAGATCCTTGGCATCCATAGAAGAGAGGGGAGAGCATGACTCTAGTCAATAATAAGCTCAACTATACTGAAAATAATGTATAATATGTTCAGTACGGATTACTACCAGTTGATCTTTCTGTTTACTTTCGAGTCTGCCAACATGGTAGCCAAAGCAAAGCAGAAAATTGGTAGTAAGACGACACGGAAACTGCGCTTTGGGTATTCTACTCAAAGCTTTGCGGGATACCGCCATTCTGTTTGGAAACAAACAGAATGCTATCGCTGCATAGTTGAACAGTGATGTTCAGCAGTGTTCAGCGTAAATGTATCAGCTCAGAGAAGTGAGAGAGGAGCTGCACTGGTGGTTATTCTAGATAAGGATCCGGGCGTTTCCCCAGCACTCTGCGCAGCTGATCGCCAGTGTTGAACGAGATCCCCAAACAGCGGGTTTGAGCTTCAAACCAGCCCGAACAGACGGCGCTCTGCCTCCTCCATGCGATCCAAGAAAGCAGCAAATTTGGTGGAGATCTCCCCCACTTCCTGCAAAAAGGCGCGTAGTGTTTGGTACTTGAGAACCAAGGCTTCCTCTAGGGTGCAGGTTTGGAACTGCTCATCCAACGCCTTGCCCAACTCGCTCAGGGCCTGTTCGATAGCAGTTTTGACAGAGCCGACGCTGCGCCGCACCAAGCGCATCACCTCCTGCTCCAACTGCGGCTTTTGCTGGGCCAGCTCGCTGCTGGCCAACACCTGTCTTAGGGAAGCATAGGGATCCGCAAGGTTGGTGGGCACCTCAGTGATCGCCTCCGGCAAAGCGTATTCCCCACTGCTGACGCGCAGGGGCTGCACCAGGCGCCACTCCGATTGTTCTAGCTTTTTCAAGATCCCCATGAACATCGCAGCGGATCCCTCGACATCCCTCAAGAAGCCGCGCAGCACCTGGTGTTTGAGGGTCAGATATTGGACGGGATCCTCATCCTGCAGACCTTCGTCCAGGGCGTTGCCCAACTCGCTTAGGGTGTTCTCGATGGCAACCATCAAGGATCCGGCGCTGTGATGAAGCAGTTGGCGGCAGGACTCTGGGATCTCCTGTCGCAGGTCAGAAGAGGGGCCGGGTGGTGTTGTCCAGGTTGCAAAAGCCAGAGGATCTGCAGGTTCTTCCTCATCTTCTGGGATCCCAGCGTCAATCCAAGTCATGGGGCTGGCCAGGGACTCTGCCTCGCCCGCGCGAGCGGCATCTTCGGTATTCAGCCAATCCAGATTGGCGGAGAGAGGCTCAGCAGCCAATCCTCCGCCGGGGAGGGTCGCTGGGGGCACGTCAACGTAAAGAGGCTTCAGCATCTGCAGCACAGCATTGGCGGCTTGGCCATCCTGATCCGGCTCCTGCAACTGCTGCACCGCCTCCTTCAGCCGGGCTTCCAGTTCTTGGGGGGAGGCGCAGGCATCGTAGAGGGCTCTGAGCAGCTCGTCCAGGCTGTAGCGCCGCAGGGCCGCCAACCCCTGCAGAGTAGGCTCTACTTTGTGGTACAAAGCCGTGAACAGAACCAGCTTGGCCCGCAAAGGGCTGGTTTGCCGCATCACCCCTGCCCGCAGCTCGAAGGGATCGTAGTCTTGCTTTTGCAGTCGTGGGCTTCCATACTCCAAGGACAAGATAGGCGAGGGTGCGGCCCAAGCTGATGGCTCCTTGGTCGAGGGCATGAGTGGGCTAGAGGGATCCGCTTGGGGCTGTTGATACAGGGGCTGTAGCTTGCTTAGCAGCATCTTGGCGATGCGAGCATACTCGGCTTTTTTGTTGATGCGGCTAATGGCATCTCGAAAGCGCTGGCCCAAAGCATCAAGGGTAGCGTGCTGGCGGCAGAGCTGCTCCAGCAGAGCTTTCAGGTCTATTTGGTTCAACTTGCTGACATCGCTTTCCCAAGTGCTGGTGCAGGCAAAGTAAACCAGCTTTTTCACTCGGTCTGCGTACCCGCCCTGCTGCACTTCTTGCACAACAAGGCTAAAGGGATCCGAGACAACCATAGGGAGCTGCTAAGCAGGAGTAGGTGGATCTAAGCTTACGAGGATCTTTGCGGTTTTTGAACAAGGACGGGCACCTTGCTGGGCAGAATAGCATATCCTTCCCAGGCAGAACCCACCTGATGTTTGCCCAGGGATCCCCCAGCCATCAAGTGGGATTTAGCGGCCTATTTTTTGCAGGGCTCTTTCCACCTGTACTACATGGCGGTTCAGTCCCAAGTTTTCCGCTGGGATCCCCAGGGCCAGGCCCACCAATTGTGGCAAATGCAGGATCGGGATCCCCAGCTTGCGCCCGATCACCTCTTCCACCTCCGGCTGCCGAGAGTCCAAGTTGAGGTGACACAGGGGACAGGGGGTGACCAAACAATCCGCTCCCGCCTCTATTGCCTCTACGAGATGCCGGCCTGCCATCGAGAAAGACTGCTGCGGGGCATAGCTGGAAATGGGCCAACCGCAACACTGGGTGCGCCCGCGATACCAAACAGGGGTGGCCCCCAAACGCTCGAAGAGATCCTCCATCAAACGGGGATCCCGTGCCACATCGAAGCGGGAGATGTCGTAGGCCCGCAACAGATAACACCCGTAGAAGGCAGCGCAGCGCAGTCCCAGGAGAGGCCGTTTGACCTGTTGGGCCAATCGCTCCAGGCCGTAGTCATGAGCCAGCACCCACAGCAAATGGCGCACATCGCCTGTGCCCTGGTAGCAGCTCTCGCAGCCTCCTTTCTGGCACAGGGCCTGCACCTGGTGAAAGTACTCTGGACTCGCGGTTTTCGCAGCCTTCAACTTTTCATTCACGCGGCCCAGCACTCCCTGACAGGTGCTGCAGTGGGTAAGCATCGGCAGCCCCAGCGCTTCCGCCAAAGCCAGGTTGCGGGCATTCACCGTATCTTCCAGCAGCTCCGATTCTTCTTTGAAGGTGCCCGAACCACAGCAGGAAGCGGCTTCCAGCTCCACCAGTTCAATGCCCAGATGCCGCGCAATCTGGTCGGTGGAGTCATACAGCTCACGACAGGCCCCCTGGGCCACACAGCCGGGGTAGTAGGCGTAGCGCAAAGGTGAAGGAACAACCGCGGTCATGAGAAGACGTGAGAAGAAGAAGAGAATTGGGTTTGCGATCTCAACGGTAATAACAATCCATGGATCCATTGCCCACACAGCAGAGCACTGGCCTGCCTGCAGAGCGGGAACCCAGAGCTTAAGATCCTACACCCATGCGCTGCCACAGCACATCCGTTGCTGCCCAGGACAGGGAGTTTGTCAAAGCTTCCCTATTTATCTGCCCCTATTTTGAAACCATTCGGAGCCGATACCCTATTTTTCTCCCTGCCTAGTGCCTCTCTGGCCGATGTCGGGTAGATTTGGCGGTAGCCATCGCTGAGGAATCGGTCAACGCCTTATGAACAGCCCGATCCAGGATCGCGATTTCCCCTTTTCACCCCGCTCTAAGCAGGGCAGTCTGGGTTGGAGCCTTCCTCTAAAAGGTTGGGGATTTGGCTTGTTTTTCGGATCCCTAGTTTGGGCAGGATGGGCAAGTCAACTCCAACTGTGGGCCCAGCCGGTCGAACAGCAACCCCAGGAGGAAGTCTTAGTGCCAGGGCGCAATTTGGATCCTGGGGCACAAATCCGGGTGCGTAACGAGCTGGTCAAGATCTGTGGGGACTATCGTTGCGAAGATTACCGCTTTTCGGTGCGGGTACTGATCAGACCTGAAGACACTCTGGAAACTCTGCTGGGGCGGCTGGATACGGAGATGCTGCGGGAGGTGGATCGGGTGTTTCAAACTCGGCCCGATTTGAATCGAGTCATTGTCGATGGCTACGTCTTCTCGGGTACTCCCGCTTTTGTCAGCCGGGAAGTGCTGCTGCAAACAATGTTTGTGCCTCGTCACCGTTGGGAAGTGGGCCGCTTTGGGCCGGAGCAAGATGGGATTTTCTATGCCGAGCTGTTGAGACAGGTGACACCCTTTCTAGCTCCATCTCCAACCCCCACGCCTACACCTGGGCCTGTGCCTGGAGAAGCTGTGCCCCCTCTGCCCCCGCCTCCTGGGGAAACTCCTCCCATAGAGGCAACGCCTACCCCTCAAGAAACCCCAGCCCCTCCGCCTCCGCCCCAAGGGGATGTGATCCAGCGGCAGCCGATTCAGCCCTGATGGGTTTGTTGGGTAGCTGAGTCTGGGTTGTGAAGGATCCCTCGTTATAGTCATTTCAAACCAGATTGAGATACTCCCCAAGCGCTCCGCGCCGCTGCCCTTACCCCCAGTTTCTCTCTGGGAGAGGGAGTTAGGAATCGACATAACGAACCGTTTCACTGCTGTTTGAAATAACTAACTATAATTTGTGACCAGGCCGGTACCCTCCCAGTTGCCGTGGGGTTGAGTCCTGAGCCGAGGTGATCTAGGCTTCAAAAGTGGAGGGATCCCTCCAATTCATTGCTTGACTGGTGTGTGGCGGCATGGCAGGACACAGCAAGTGGGCCAACATTAAACGGCAAAAGGCCCGTGTAGATGCCAAAAAGGGCAGCCTCTTTACCAAACTCTCGCGGGCCATCATCGTGGCAGCTCGCAACGGCTTGCCAGATCCGGATGGGAATTTTCAGTTGCGGGCGGCAGTGGAAAAAGCCAAAGCAGCGGGGATGCCCAGCGAAAACATTGAACGAGCCATTGCCAAGGGAGCCGGCAACTGGAGCGACGACAGCCCCCTGGAAGAAGTTCGCTACGAGGGCTACGGCCCCGGTGGGGTGGCTGTGTTGATCGAGGCCATGACCGACAACCGCAACCGCACGGCTGCCGAGGTGCGAGAAGCCTTCAGCAAAACCGGCGGCAGCTTGGGAGAAGCCGGCTGCGTGAGCTGGCTGTTCCGGCAAAAAGGGGTGATCAGCCTGGAGGAGGTGTTGGATCCCGAAGCCCTGTTGCTGGCGGTGGCGGAAGCGGGAGGAGACGACTTCAAGGTGGAAGGCACAGGAGCAGAGGTGTACTGCGACTACTCTTTGCTGGAGCAGGTGGCCACCTACCTGAAAAAAGAGGGCTACCCAGTGCAAGATGCGGCCATCCGCTGGATCCCCTCTACGGAGGTGCATGTGGAGGACCCCGAGACAGCCAAGCTGGTACTGACCCTCATGGAGCGGCTGGACCACTTGGATGATGTGCAAAATGTCTACGCCAACTTTGAGATCGACGAGGCATTGATGGAGAGCCTGGCCTAAAGGTTCTAGCGCAGCTTGACGGCGGTGCCGGCGGCGGTAACGAGGATCATTGTCGCGCTCATGTTGGTATGAATGCTAACGCCTAGGATGCCATTTGCTCCCAAACGTTTGGCTCGCTGCTCCAACTCTTCCAAAACCTTTTTCTGGGCATTCTCGAGAACTTCTTCATAGGTTCTTGTGCGTCCCCCGATGATGTTGCGGAGGCTAGCAAGGAAGTCCCGTAGAACATTGGTGCCATAAACTACCTCGGCGGTAACAATGCCCAAGTAACGCTCAACCTCTCTACCTTGGAGCACGTCTGTAGTGGTCAGCAGCATGGCTTGCTTCCTGGGTCAACACCCACCAAGATAGTCGGGATCCTCAACCTTTGGAATCGGGTTCTTGCCCTGTGTTTTCAGCAGAGTGGCGATATGTCGAAGGGCGACCAATCCCTACAGATAACCGTTCCACAACGCATAGTCATTTATCTCACCGTTGAGGTGAAACAAACGACCGGTTGCTTCCTGCTAAGGCCTCCGGCCCGCTAGCGCGATCAGTTGAAATAGATGGTAATAAAAACCACGACTGCTATCAGCCCTTGCCGCGTGGTAGGGCGCTCAAGGGGATCCCTGGCCAAGACCGGCGGCTGATACAATAGCTGCCCAGGGATCCAAACCAAAGATCTCTAGATCTCTGCTTTTCCAACAGGATTTCCCCACAAGCCCGATGGCAGGCCCGATCCGAGTGGTGGGTAGCTTGAACATGGATTTGGTGGTGCAGGTGCCCCATCATCCCGGCCCTGGGGAAACGGTGCTGGGATCCGACTACGCCACCTACCCTGGCGGTAAGGGAGCCAATCAAGCGGTGGCAGCGGCACGGGCGGGAGCCCAGGTGGAGATGTGGGGGGCAGTGGGATCCGATGAGTTTGGGCGTCTGCTCCAAGAGAACCTGGAGCACAACGGCGTGGATACCCGCCACCTGAGGCAGTTGGAGGGGCCCAGCGGCCTAGCTTTGATCACAGTGGATCCCGGCGGGCAAAACAGAATTGTGGTCAGCCCTGGAGCCAATGGTCGCTATCTGCCGGAGCATTTGCCTCCCTTTACCCCAGCGGCCCTGCTCCTGCTGCAGCTGGAAATCCCCCTGCCCACTGTGCAGGCTGCAGCAGAACAAGCCTTTGCCCAAGGGATCCCGATTTTGCTCAATCCCGCCCCCATCGCGCCATTGCCGGGATCCCTGTTGCGCCGGGTTCGCTACTTGGTGCTCAACGAAAGCGAAGCGGCTGCCCTTGCCCAATCCCCTGTGGAAACGCCGGAACAAGCCCAAAAGATCGCTCAGGAGCTCCAGAAGCACGGGATCCCAGCCGTTATCCTCACCTTGGGAGGGGCAGGGCTGGTCTGGGCAGATGGGGAAGAAAGTGGCCATTGGCCAGCTCATCCTGTGGAAGTGGTGGATACCACCGCTGCCGGAGATGGGTTTTGTGGGGCCTTAGCTGCCTGTTTGGCTGCCGGCAGATCCCTGAGGGAAGCCCTGCGTTTTGCCAATGCCGCCGCTGCTTTGGCCGTAACCCGTGCGGGAGCCCAACCTAGCTTGCCCCAGCGCTCTGAGATTGAGGCATTTTTGGCCTCTGCCGTAGAAACAGCATAGACTGCTGCTTATCAAAAGTTTTCGACGTCTGCGGTGGAGAAGTTCATTGGCCGTTTGCGTGAGCGCTATGGGGAAACCGCAACCTCCACAGGACGAGAGCGGGACGAACTCCTTTTCCTGAGCCGCTACTCATCGCCGGCGGAGGGGATCCCTTGCTCCATTGAGTACTGCTCAATAGTGCCTTGTCTTCCCTTGTGGGTGTCTTTAGAGTTAGGTAGTGAAAAGAGAGTATTCGGTAATTCTGATAAAGGCCCGTGAGTACCCTCCTTGCTGAAGATGACGCTCTCTACCGTCAGCATGTTCATAGCCTGCTAACACAACATTTGCCTGAGTTCGGCCCGGTGTATATAGCCTCGAATGGTAGAGAGGCGTTGGAACTCTACCGCCAGCACCACCCCAACTTTGTGTTGATGGACATTCGCATGCCTGAGATGACCGGGATCGAGGTAGCACGACAGGTTTGGTCAGAGTGCCCCAGCACGCGCATCATTTTTTGGTCGCATTTTGCCGATGAAGTCTATGTGCGGGAGCTGCACAAGATCGTGCCTCCGCAAACTGTCTATGGCTACCTTTTGAAAAATTGCACCGATGAAAAATTGGTCAGCGCCATCCAAGCGGTGGTGCAGGATGAGCAATGCGTGATCGACCGAGAGGTGCGCGGGGTCGATTCCCGTTCACAAAACAAAATTACCGGTCTCAGCGATGCCGAGTACGAAGTGCTGATCGACATTGCCCTTGGCCTCACCGACCAGGCCATTGCTGCACGGCGCTTTTTGTCCCGCCGAGGGGTAACCAACCGTCTGCGCAACCTCTACGACAAACTAGAGGTGAGCAACGACCAAATTGAGAGCGACGAGTGGGGAACCACCTTCAGCTTGCGGGCGCGAGCCATCCGTCTTGCCTTCAAACGGGGGTTGATTAACGCCCAACTGCTGGACGAGGAGGAAGTGCATTTGGATCACTGGCTCAGCCGCTACCGACTGGATCCGCTGGACTAGAGAGGGGGTGTTCGAGCCGTCATCGCTCTTGGCAAGCACTTGTAGTCAATTCCCTTGCCAGCGACCAAGGAGACTTGGGCTCAATGGCTGGCCACCCCGCCAAAGAACTGGGATCAAAGCTCCCTCGTACCGCTATGGAGAAGCAAGCCGGCAGTGTGGAGGGTCGCTAGCGGAAAATCATCTCGGCAACCGCCTCAAAGCCGGCATCCAACAGCTGATCCAACACCGACTGGGCCTGGCTGCGACTGTCGTAGAGGCCAGCCTGCAACACTGTTCTGCCGTTGAAAACCGTTTCCACCGCCTCGGGGATGAGCTGCCGCAATCGGTTCAAGTCATCGCTGCTCTTGGGGGTCACCAACACGCGAAATTGAGTTGCCGTTCGCGTTGGCGAAACGGAGTCGTTACCCACAGCAACCACAGGGGGGGCAACTGGAGTTGTAGTGGGAGCAGAGGGAGTGGCCGGGATCCCTGCCGATGAGCGACGGGCCGGCGGGGGCAGAAGGGTGGTGATATCTGTGAGGGGAGCCGACGGTGGCCTGGGAACAGGAGCTGCGGGGGCAGGGCCAACCGGCTGAGCAGGTGCGGTAGAGCCATCTGGCGTGAAGGGGACGGCAACAAACTCCTGCGCTTGGGGTTGAGTGTCCGCCGGCTGGGCAGGAACGTTGGGCAAAACGCGCCCCCCCGATCCCGATAGAGAGGCAACTGGGCTGGGATCCGTCGATTGCGGCACCGTCACAACCGGTAAGGTGGAGGGGGTCTCAGCGGCTGGCCGGGGATCCCTGGGAGTAGCCGGCTGGGCCGGAGCGCTGGGCAGAGCCAAAGTGCCAGGGGCAATGGGGCGGGGAGCGCTGTCGGGAAGGGCGGCAACGGTGGTTTGACCGGACAGATCCAGATCCCCTTTGGCTTTGCCCCGCAGTTGGTTGCCGTTGGCATTGATGCGCAGGCCGCGGGTGGCGTTGTTGATATCGTATTGGCCGTTGCCCTCAAAGATGTTGTTGCCGGGATCCGTGGCCGTGCCCAAATCCGGCTGGGCAGTGGTGATGGCGGTGAGGCCGGTCTCCAAGTTCTGGGCGATGAGATTGTTGCGCAGGATGGGCCTGGAGCTGCCCCCGACGATCACGCCGGTACGGTTCTGCAGAATGCGGTTGTTGCGCACAACAGGCGCCGAGCGTTGGTCGATGGTGATGCCAAAGCCGGTTTCTTGGAACAGGTTATTGACGATGGTGGGCTGGGAGGTGCCCAAAACGGAAATGCCGTTGGCCCCGTTTTTATAGAAGCGGTTGCCCTCCACCCAGGGATTGGAAGCGCCAGCGATGAAGATCCCATCGTGGATGCTGCCCACAAAGCTGTTGTTGAGAATGCGCGGGGAGGCCGATTCGACCCAGAGGGCATAGCCGCGCCGCCCTTGGTTGCGCAGGGTAACTCCTCGCACTTCTGCGCCGGTTTCTGCCAGCAGAGCAACATTTTGTCGGCCTAGGGTCGGGCTCATGTAGGTACCGCCGCCGGTGATGAGATAGCCCTCTCCCAAGGTGGACTCGTCCCCACGCAAGGTGAGGCCGGCTTTCAGACGGATGGGGAAGGTTTCGCCGCTCTCCTCGCTATATACCCCGGGAAAAAGCTGAATGACGCTGCCAGCCTCAGCCCGCTGAATGGCATAAGTAATCGTCTTGAAGGGGTTATTGCGGGATCCATCCCCACGGGTATCGCTGCCGTTGGCCGCATCCACAAAAATAGCCGGGCGATTGTCCGGGAGAGGGGGAGCTTGAGGCAGGGTCTGCTCACCGGTAATGCCGGTGTCCAGGGAAGTTTGCGCCCAGCCAGGATCCAATTTGGCTGCTAGCAGTAAGGTGGTGCCGAGTAGCAGAGAGGACGCCAGCCGCACCAGCATTGCCCAGCGGTAACGCTGCACCCGCAAGCCGGGCAGGACTGCTGTAGATTGGTGTTCGCCACATTGCTGCAGGCTAATAGGCAATATGAACAGTAAGGAAGAGATCATAGTGGTTATCCCCACACCAGGCTGGGCTAGAGAAGAAAGGCCGAGGTTATCCTACCAAACTGAGTAGGCGGGATCCTGCCCTATCCGCCAACTCCAAATACGGACTAACGCAGGCTTTTTTTGCAAGTCTAACACTAGCCCTAGAGTAACCTCCCTGCTTGCGCCATGACCTACAAAACCCTTGTCCCCGAACATCTGCCCCAAGAGCCGCCGCTGGTTGAATCCGAGATCCTGCTGTCTCCGGTCTCACCGTGGCAACCCCTGATTCATCTGCTGCTGTTGGGGATCCCGGCCTTCTTGCTGCTCTTGGGAAAGCTGATGGCTCAGCCGGTCTTGGGCTGGGGGGCGGTGCTGGCTTGGCTGGGCCTGGCGGGCTGGTGGGGGCGATCGCTTTGGGCTCAGATCGGACGCCGTCTTTGGCAGTGGCTGACCACTTGGCCTCAATTGGCCTGGGCGGGAGTGGCCCTCAGCTTGGCCGTGATGGGAGGGATTGCCGGGAGCGGGCTGTTTTCTGCCTTGGGATCCCTGAGTTGGGAGGCGATTGGGGCTTTGGGAGAAGTGTTTGGGGCCACAGGCCAGATCTTGATCGCCATCCTGGCTGCCTACATTGCCTGGCGGCAGTACATTATCTCCCGCGATCTCACCATTCAGCAGAATATCATCACCCAGCAGCAGACCATCGACGCCTACTTTGAAGGCATTTCCAACTTGGTCTTGTCTCCCGATGGGCAGTTGGACGATTGGCCCCTGGAGCGGGCCATTGCTACCGGGCGCACGGCTGCTCTGTTGAATGGGGTGGATCGCTTCGGCAAAGCCAAGATCCTGCGCTTTCTCTCCACTGCCAATCTGCTCAGCCCTCTGCGGCGGGATCAACACCTGGGCCGACCCATTCTGGACGGCAAAGGGGGTTACCAGCGGGATCGCGTGAACGGCATCCGAGTGG
Organism: Thermostichus sp. MS-CIW-30; assembly: GCF_054058015.1. NCBI lineage: Bacteria > Bacillati > Cyanobacteriota > Cyanophyceae > Thermostichales > Thermostichaceae > Thermostichus > Thermostichus sp. MS-CIW-30. Next base: position 22,083 of record NZ_JBSRZW010000004.1, on the reverse strand, counting down.
TCAACCTGGGCACGATGCTGGAGGGAGCCGACCTGCATGGCACCCTGTTGCGAGCGGTGGATTTCAGCGAAGCCAGCCTGGAGAGAGCCAACCTGAGCGGCTGCGATCTCAGCCACACCAATCTGTGCGGAGCTAACTTGCGGGATGCCGATTTGCGGGGAGCAGACCTTTACCGCGCTTTGCTGTTTGTGGGATCCCCTCAGACAGCTTCCCCCGCTCAGCCGGGGCAAAAGCCGGATTTTAAGACCGGAGCCTACACCGGAGCTATCGTGGCAGGAGCAGATTTCCGCCAGGCTCGCCGCCTTTCCCCCGAACAACGGGCCTACCTGGCCGCCTGGGGGGCCGAGCTGGATCCCGCGTCCGAACCTCCCCTCAACTCTCCTCAGCCGCGTTTGGATCCTGCCGACAAAACGGAGTCGTTTCCCCCACCTGCCCCAAGCCCTTGAGCGAGAATAAATCGATAAGCCTGGTTCAGGGCTTTTGCCGCCGATTCTTCGGCTATTGCAACTCGCCTCTCCCTTGGGGAGAAGGGCGATCCCCTTCGATTCTCAAACATGGCACGGTTGCTCACCAAGTTCTGGCTGCTGGAGCGCTATCTATTTGGGCAGATGCTCACCCCGGTGCTGACCGGTGTTGCGGGGGGAACCCTGCTGCTGCTGGTGGGCCGACTGTTTACCCTGGCCGAGCGGCTGGTCGAGGGATCCGTCCCCCCCCTGACGGTGTTGCGCCTCTTGGTTTTGGATCTGCCGGAGATGGTGGTGCTGGGTATGCCCATTGCCGCCTTCTTTGCCACCATGCTCACCTTGGGCAAGCTGAGCGGCAACAGTGAGATCACCGCTATGCGGGCAGCCGGGATCCCGTTTAGCCGGATTTTCCGGCCCCTGCTGCTGGTGGGGTTGGCCATGAGCTTGAGCGCTTTTTTCATTAGCAACGTGCTGCTGCCAGCCAGTAAACAGCAAATCCGCCAGATCGATCAGCAAGCTTTGCTGGCCCAGACCGCCACCCCAGTGCAATACGATGTCTTTTTCAAAACCGAAGACAACCTCTGGTTCTTCATCCGCCAAGTGGATCCCCGGTTAAATACGATGCAAGATGTTACGATTTTGCGGGTGGATCCCTTGCCGGGGGGCAAATACCAGTTGGCGGAAGTGACCTTGGCCGCTCAGGCAGTGTGGAATGGACTGGAGTGGAGCCTCAGCGAAGGAGCGACCCACCTTTACGGCCCCACCGGCCTCAGCATTGCCGAGCAAACGTTTCATCGCAAGCCGTTGCAAGTTTCTCAGGATCTGGCTGCCCTGATGCAGCCGCCGGTTCCCCCCAGCGAGTTGAGCTTGCCGGAGCTGGCAGAGCGGATTTCCCGCCTGGCCCGCTCCAATCTCAATACTCAGGCTCTGCGCACCGAGTTCCACATGCGCTTCTCCCTGCCCTTGGCCAGCTTTTTTGCCGTGCTGATTTCGCTACCCCTGGGATCCAGCACTGCCCGGCGGGTGGGACGCTACGGGGGCGTCGTCTTCGGGATCCTGTTGGTGTTTGGCTACTACGTGGTGCTCAGCGTGTCTCGCAGCTTGGGAGAAGTGGGAGCCCTTCCCCCTTGGGCGGCAGCCTGGAGCTTCAACATCTTGTTCGGCGGCATCGGACTGGTGCTGCTGGCCCGTTTCCTGCGCTAGGGATCCACCCTAGAATCCGCCAGTCTCAGTTCTCAAGGATGTCTCGAAGAAGGCAGGGATCAACTTTCCTTTCTCTCTCCTCTCGCCTCGCGTAGCTCAGGTTTCCGTCCCCTTGCGGGGAAAAGGTAGGGATCAACGAACCTATCTAAACCGTTCGGTCTAAAGGCGATATCCCACGGTTTCCGTCCCCTTGCGGGGAAAAGGTAGGGATCAACATGATGAAAGCCTAACTGGTATCAAAATCCCTGAGGGCGTTTCCGTCCCCTTGCGGGGAAAAGGTAGGGATCAACGGACTGGTACGCAATTCCAGGAGGTGTTGGGTATATCTTCGTGTTTCCGTCCCCTTGCGGGGAAAAGGTAGGGATCAACATGCCTATGATAACGTCAAAGGTAGGGTTTGGTACCACGTTTCCGTCCCCTTGCGGGGAAAAGGTAGGGATCAACCGCCCGAACTTAACTATGAAGCAGCCGTGGAAGAGCTGGACTGTTTCCGTCCCCTTGCGGGGAAAAGGTAGGGATCAACAAAGTGGGTTACCGTTGGATCATTGGTCCAACGGATAAGTTTCCGTCCCCTTGCGGGGAAAAGGTAGGGATCAACTTCCTGCCTTGTTGCCAAAACCCGTAAGGCCCACCCCGGGTCCGTTTCTGTCCCCTTGCGGGGAAAAGGTAGGGATCAACTTACAGTCTTAAATCCCAGCAATGATCACCAGTACAAGTTTCCGTCCCCTTGCGGGGAAAAGGTAGGGATCAACTGTGGGGACGATGAGTTCTTCAACTACATCCTGGATGCTCGTTTCCGTCCCCTTGCGGGGAAAAGGTAGGGATCAACTTCTTGGGAGCACATTGCACGTGCAACTATTCAGCGGTTTCCGTCCCCTTGCGGGGAAAAGGTAGGGATCAACCGAAGAAGGTTGGTACGACACCGTCGTCCAATACCTCTAGTTTCCGTCCCCTTGCGGGGAAAAGGTAGGGATCAACAACAAAAGAACAAATCAACCAGCTAGATCAACTCTCGTGTTTCCGTCCCCTTGCGGGGAAAAGGTAGGGATCAACGCCAACAAGCTTTTCAATAAGTCCGACGTGATTCGCTACAGTTTCCGTCCCCTTGCGGGGAAAAGGTAGGGATCAACACTCCGAGAGCTTAAAGAACCGGATCCTGGCTGCGTTGCGGGTTTCCGTCCCCTTGCGGGGAAAAGGTAGGGATCAACTCCACTTACAATTTCTCCATTAAGTTGCTGGAGGAGCTGTTTCCGTCCCCTTGCGGGGAAAAGGTAGGGATCAACAGTTAGACTGCCCTGAAATACCCGAAGGATATGATGGGTTTCCGTCCCCTTGCGGGGAAAAGGTAGGGATCAAACCACAAGTATCGTGGATACTGGTTGATTTTGGAGAAGGGGTTTCCGTCCCCTTGCGGGGAAAAGGTAGGGATCAACGAAACGCTCGCGGTTCAACCGGGCTGTACGCAAAGCAGTTTCCGTCCCCTTGCGGGGAAAAGGTAGGGATCAACCTATCCCGCTTAAACCAAACGCAGTCCGGGGAGCTGTTTCCGTCCCCTTGCGGGGAAAAGGTAGGGATCAACGGGTAAGCGGCGACGCCATCTATCTGTCCACAAAACGTTTCCGTCCCCTTGCGGGGAAAAGGTAGGGATCAACCAGTCTGGAAGATCTCATCGATCTCGCGGAGATCGAAGTTTCCGTCCCCTTGCGGGGAAAAGGTAGGGATCAACCCTACCCCCGGAAAAGCTTGAATCCATGCAGTTTTCAAGGTGCGTTCGCGAGGGAGTACGGAGACTTCGTGACATAGATATTAACATTGCTCTTGGGGATAAGCGCAAGCAAGAAAATTGGGCTTTCTGAGGCTGTTATGTCTTGTTTTCGTGCCAATCATGGCAAGAGATCTAGGTTTGCCCTTGAAATCTTGAGCTAACAAAATTAGCCTGGCGATTGCTTGCCCCGACAGATCGCGCACAAAACTTTACAATTTTCGCTCTCCTGCTCAGGCCAGGGATCCCATCGGGGAGAGAGTCTGTCTAGACTGGAAAGCAGCCCTACGGGGATCCCTATGCGAATTGGCGTGCCCAAAGAGATCAAAGAGCAAGAGTTCCGTGTCGGGCTGACACCGGCGGCGGTGCGGGCCTTAACCGAACAGGGGCATCAGGTGTGGGTGGAAACCCAAGCAGGCCAGGGGGCGGGCTTCACGGATGAGGACTACCAAAAAGCGGGGGCCAAGCTGGCTGTCACTCCTGAGGAGATCTACCGGCAGCAGTTGGTGGTGAAGGTCAAGGAGCCCCTGCCGGCTGAGTATTCTCTGCTCCATCCCGACCTCATCCTGTTTACCTATTTGCACTTGGCCGCCAGCCGCGAGCTGACCCAGGCGCTGTTGCAATCGGGGGCCACCTGCCTTGCCTATGAAACGGTGGAATTGGCGGATGGATCCCTGCCCTTGTTGATGCCCATGAGCATGATTGCCGGGCGGCTCTCGGTGCAATTTGGCGCCCATTACCTCACCCGACAGCAGGGGGGGCGGGGCGTGTTGCTGGGCGGGATCCCGGGGGTGCCGCCGGGGCGGGTGGTGATCCTGGGCGGGGGAACCGTGGGCACCGAGGCGGCCAAAATGGCCGTAGGCTTGGGGGCGCGGGTGCAGATTTTGGACATCAACCTGCAGCGGCTGAACGAGCTGGAGCTGATTTTTGGCTCGCGGGTAGAGCTGCTCTACAGCACGGCCCAAAGCGTGGAAGAGTGTGTTCGCGAGGCCGACCTGGTGGTAGGGGCAGTGTTGGTGCCGGGAAGGCGGGCCCCGGTCTTGGTGGGAGAAGAGCTGGTGGCCCAAATGCGTCCTCGCTCCCTCATTGTGGATGTGGCGGTGGATCAGGGGGGGTGCATCGCCACCACGCGGGTTACCACCCATGCCCAGCCGGTTTACGAAGCCCACGGGGTGTTGCACTACGGCGTTCCCAACATGCCCGGAGCCGTTCCCTGGACTTCGACCCAAGCGCTGGTCAACGCCACACTCCCCTACATCCTCAAGCTGGCCAACCTTGGCCTGGCCGCTGCTTTGGAACAAGACTCGGCCTTGGCCAAAGGGCTCAACATCAGGGCAGGAAAGATCGTCCACCCGGCAGTGCGGGCCACTTTTCCAGATTTGGGCTAGCTTGTTCAGGCATCGGTGGGATCCCCTGGAGCAGATGCTACTGTCGCCAGGACAGGACATAGCGCTCCAAAGCCGCAAAAAAGGTGTAGAGCAAAATGCCCATAATGCCGAGGGCAACCAAACCCGCAAAGGCCAAAGGCACATCAAAAGAAGAGCTGGCCGACACGATCAGGTAGCCCAGCCCCTGGTTGGAAGCCACCGTCTCCGAGATCACCGAGCCGACAAAAGCAAAGGAGATGGCCACCTTCAACGAGGCAAACAGGTAGGGCATGCTGTGGGGTAGCCCCACCTTGGTGAAAATCTCCCAAGAGCTGGCCCCCAACGAGCGCAGCACATCCCGCATTTCGGCTTCCACCGTCTCCAGCCCCACCGCCACATTGACCGCAATGGGGAAAAAGGCCAGCAAAAAGGCCGTGATCACCGCCGGGATCAGGCCCAAGCCAAACCAAATCGCCAGCAGCGGCACCAAAGCCACCTTCGGGATGGTGTTAAACCCCACCAGCAGCGGGTACAAACACAGATGGGCCAGGCGGGAGCTGCCGATGATCGATCCCAGCAATATCCCCCCCACCAAAGCCAGCGCAAAGGCCAGCAGCGTCGAAGTGAGGGTGGTTAGGGAGTGACGCAGAATCACCGGGCTCCACTGGTTCATGGCTGCGAGGATCTGGGTGGGCGCCGGCAGAATGAAGCGAGGAACGTTGAACAGCCCCACCCCCACCTGCCAGAGCACAAGGGTCAAAACGATGGTGACAGCGGGCAAGACCACAGAAGCCGTTTGGGTCTGCAAAAATCGGTCAAATGATTTTTTCATGGGATCCCTCGGCAGAGATGCGTGGTAACCTGTCCAGCAAACCTTTCCAGATTTTTTGGATCAAGGGCTCTTTGGCCTAATAGCTGCGCCGAATGTGCTGGCGCACTTCCGAGACCAAGCGGTGAAACTCGTCCGTCAGGCAGATCTCCAGCGGGCGTGGACGGGGCAGATCCACTTTGAGGGAAAAGATGATCTCGCTAGGCCGTGGCCCCATCACATAAATGGTATCGGAGAGGAAAACCGCCTCCCGCAAATCGTGAGTGATCAAAATGGCGGTGCAGCCGGTGCGCAGCCACAGCCGCTGCAACATTTCCCACATATCCTCGCGGGTAAAGGCATCCAAAGCGGCAAAAGGTTCGTCCAACAACAACAGCTCCGGCTGATGGATCAAAGCGCGGCACAGGGAAGCCCGCTGCCGCATTCCCCCAGAAAGCTGCCAAGGATAGGCTTTCTGAAAACCCTCCAAGCCCACGGTGGCCAGCAGCTCCAGCGCCGACTTCTCGTGCTGGGCCAGGTTTTGCTTGAAGGTGCGCTTGTAGGGCTCTACCACCTCCAACGGCAGCAACACGTTCTCCAGGGTTGTGCGCCAGGGCAGCAGCACCGGGTTTTGAAAGGCCATGCCCACACTCTTCAGGGGGCCGGCGATGGGCTGCAACTGAAAGTAGAGGGTGCCGCCATGGTCAGTGTTCAGGCCGGCCATCATCTTCAAAAGAGAAGTCTTGCCACAGCCGCTCGGCCCAACAATGGAGACAAACTCCGAGTGGGCAACAGAAAAGCTGACGTCGCGGATGATCGTGACTGGGGATCCCTTGGTGGGGTACTGCAGCGAGACGTGGCGCAACTCCAGAACGGGCTTGCCCGAAACAGCGGGGGAAGATAACCCACTTTGAACCACCCTCTGCGACTCCAACATTGACTCAACTCCAATGATTTTCATAGTGGCCCAAGTGAGGGCTGATCCCCCTGATCCAGACAGATGATGGCCGGAGCGATGGGGGCTGCAAGCCGGTTTATCTCGAGAAGCCCATTGGTACGACCAGCCCCATCCTCACTACATCAAAGAGAAGGGCGGCCAACTGTGTTGGCAGATACTTTATGCGCCGGTGACGTATCCCCATTTTCAGCTTCGGGAGAGGGGGGATCCCTGAGAATCCGGTCATCCAAAAGAATATGGTCATTTCGATGCAAACTAAGACACTGCACCCACACTAAAACGTTGGTCGCGTCGTCGCGCCAGCGTTGCGGAGCAATAATGCACGAAGCCAGAAAGCCTTTCTCAGTAGCCCTGGCGTCTCAACCTAACCTGAAACGACTATAACTATCTATAACTATCTATCAAATAAGACTCCGACTACTGATGTTCGAAGACGTTACTGAAGCCCAACAGATCCAGCTCTACCAAAGTAGGCAAATGTTGGAAACACTGCTGCGCCAACTCCCAGCGTTCTTCCCGCCGTAACATCTCCGCCAACTTGTGGCGCACCGGGATCAAATAGCGAACATCGTTGGCGGCATATTCCAGCTGTTCGGCGGATAGCGCGTGGACGGCCCCCCAGTCGGAGCTTTGGGCAGCTTTGTTGAGTTCGACCCCGCACAGCTCGCTCACCACATCTTTGAGGCCATGCTTGCTGGTGTAGGTGCGGGCCAGTTTGCTGGCAATTTTGGTGCAAAAGACGGGCCACGCCCGGATTCCCAGGTGATAGCGCAGCATCGCCAGGTCAAAGCGGGCGTAGTGGAAAATCTTTTCAATGTTGGGATCCGTCAGCAGCCCCGCCAGAAGGGGGGCCTGCTTTACTCCACGGCTCAACCGCAACAACACCACCTCGCCGGCAGGGTTGGCGATTTGCACCACGCAGAGCCTGTCCCGCTGCGGGATCAACCCCATCGTCTCCGTATCCACGGCCAAGTGGGGTTCCCCGGCCAGGGCCTTTGCCATTGCAGGGGTGAGATCTTCGTCGCAGAGCTGGAAAGGTTGCAGGCCCACTCAGGATCTCTCAAAAGGGTGTTTTGGCTGCATAACCAAGCGGCGAAGGCCAGGCAACTACCAGCTAGACTTGACCACACCTGGCAATAAGCCTCTGTGGGCCATTTCCCGCAGGCTGTTGCGGCACAGGCCGAAATCGCGGAAGTAACCCCGGGGACGCCCGGTTTTCCAGCAGCGGTTGCGCAGGCGTGTGGGCGAGCTGGCCCGAGGGAGTTTTTGCAGTTGGGCGTGCAGCTCCATGCGGGTGGCCTGGTCGATGTTGGGATCGGCCATGGCCGCTTTCAGTTGTTGGCGCTTCTCCCGATACTTCTCGACCAAGCGTTGGCGCTTTTTCTCCCGCTCGATCATGCTCTTTTTAGCCACGGCTCACTGTTTCCCCAGATTTTTCAACTTTACTAGAATAACGGGGAGCAGCGGCCCCAAGCAAGGGGATCCCAGGCCCGCCCACGGCTATCCTCGCCAATGTTCATCACTCCTTTTCCGCTCTCCGTAGGATCCCTGAGGCCAGCCCCTCGGCTTGGGGGCAACCTACCTCTACAGGCGAGGTTGGTGTTGGGTGATGGCCATTTCCAGAGTGATCCCGTTTATCGCCACCAAGTTTAGGGTTTCCCCAGAGCAGATTGAGGCCACGCGCGTGATTCTCCACAAGCCGCCGGCTCTGTTGGCAGTGCTGAAGTCGGCCTCTCCACTGCCCAAAGAGGTTTTGCAGGATCCCAGTTTGGCCTATATCTATCCTGCCGCCTTCATTCAATGGTCGAAGTGCATGCATGGCTTGGCGGATTGGGACACTGGGCCGGCACTGAGCTACGCCGATTATGTGGCGCAACTGAAGCTGGCCTTCATGCCGACGGATATTGCCCTGAGCGGCCATTAGGGATCCCTTGGGTTGGCCATCCCATTTCGGAAGATGCGCCGGGAAGCCTCGCGGACAAACTCTTTGAGCCAACCGGATTTTTGGGTATTTTGCACCTGGGCTTTGACCACCGCCTGCATCCCCCCTTCTCCCCAGCTTTGGTTGTGCTGGAAATACTCAATGAAGCTCTTGCCGGCAATGCGGGTGAGATAGCCAGCACTGGCTGCCTGAATGGGGGCTGTCGCCAGAAAACCGACGACGCTCACTTCGGCAACGGTGGCCAAGATCCCCGTGGTCAGTTGGATCGCCCCTTCCACCAAGCCCAAGCCCGCTAGGGTTTTGGCCAGAGACAAGGCCAGCTCCCGCCCCTGCTGCAGGTTCATTTTGCAGCCGTAAAGGGATCCCAGTTCCACCACCATCTGGGCGTTGATGGCGGCAATGGCCAGCAGATCCACCGCCGGGATGGGGTTGGCGAACACCACTCCTGTAACAATCCACTGAAAGCGATCGATCACCTCCTCCGCCTGCCGGCGCAGTTGGGCTTGGAGAATCCGTTTGGCCTCTTCCCCCAACTGTTGCGATTGCAGCAGGGCATTGTCCAAGGCCAGGGATCCCCCCTCGGCATAGAGCACCGCCTGCACGCGATCCCGCACCGCCGCCACCTCCGGCTCCGGTCGCCAGGTTTGGGATCCCACCCGCACAGGGGCTGGAGCAGCGGCAGCTATCAACACATCCTGAGGTGGAATCAGGGGGTAGACCCGCTCCCGCAGGCGTTGCAAGAGGATCTGCCGTTCTTCTGAGGTGTAGCGATCCGCTTTGTTCAGGATCAGCAGGGCCCGCTTGCCCAGGGCGATCAACCGGCGCAAGGGATCCACCTCTGACTGGCGCAGATCCCCATCCACCACCACCAGCAGCAGATCGGCAGCTTGGGCTTGGGCTTGCGCCTCCTGTTCCCGCATCACCCCTGCCGGGCCGATCTCCAAAATGCCGGGGCAATCCAGGATCTGCACCGGCTGCGGGATCCCAGGCAAGTTCCAATCGTAACAAGCCACCGCCTGGGTGGTGCCCAGAGTGGCCGCCACCGCCCCCGCCCGCCGCCCCAGCAGCGCGTTGACCAAAGAAGTCTTGCCCGCCGACCCAGTGCCGAAGACCACCACCTTCAGCTGGGGCTGGGCCAACTGTTGGGCCAGCAGAGCCGACCGCTCCGCCAGCGCTGCCCGCGCCACTTCATCCTGGATTTGCGCTAGCTGCGCCTCCAGTTGAGCCAAGTTCTGTTGCGCCGCTTTCCGCTTTTCCAAAGCCGTCTCCGGCAAGGCAAGGGGTTGGGTAATTTCCCTCCTGCTGGGGGCGGGTTGGCGAAACAGAAACAAGTAGTAGATGGCAGCGGCCAAAAACACCAGCAGCAGCAGCAGCAGCACCCCAATCAACAGCCCCCCCAAAATCGGGTGGTAGCGGGTGGCGTAGTACAGATCGAGAAACGATTGGATCAGCCAGACGATCAGCCCGGTGAACGAGGCCAACAGCGCCAACAACAGCAGCAAGCGCAGGTAAGGGAGCGACCGCATAGGGATCCAACAAGGCCACAACCGTTCGCGTCAGCGGGACGGAGTCCTTTTGACTCTACCCGCGGCTGAGCATATCCGGCTACCTAGATGTCGCCTTCTGGCTGCAGGGGCAGGGCTTCTCTATCCGACTCTTCCTTTTCACACCGAGATTCCCCCTCGATGACCTGAATGGCCTGCGGATCCCCGTCAACTTTCACTTGCAGATGGCGCAACTGCCATGCCGAGCCGGCCATGCCCCGCTCCGATTCCACCACCACATCGCCGGTGCGCTGGGCCCCTGTAATCAAAAAGAACAGACACACCCAACCGGCTTCCTCATCTTCCTGAAAACGCAGCCGCGAGGGCCATCCCGGCCTCAGGGGCTCTCCCAAACGTTCCACCACCACGGCATTTTGTTCGAGCTGCTCCACCGCCAATTGGTAGGTGCGATAGGCTCCTGAGGCACGGATCCCATTCCAGACTAGGATCCCTGCCCCCGCCAGCCCCAAGCCCAACACCGCCAGCAGGCCCAAACAGCCGCAGCCACAGCAGCCCAGAGGGACAGCACAGCCGACTTTTTGTGGAGTTTCTGACACAGCCCATTGCCACCCTAGAATGCCCCCACCCTAACACAAGGCTGTTGCTCATCCTCTATGCCTTCATTGCCGACGAGGTACAGACAAAAAGCCAAGCAACCCTACGCCATTTGTCGGTGACGAACATCGCTTCTCAGTTCCGTATTGCCACAGATATCTGTTACGGCCTCAAACAACAGCTCGAAAAATCATGGGATCAGCACCTCTTTGGCAAGTTCAAGCAACTCACTGTTGAGTCTAATTTTGTACTGCAGTGAGGATGGGATCCCTACGTATCCAATTGTTAGCTCTGCTCCCACTTCGATTAGAAAGGCTTGTGAAGCAAGGATTTCAAGCTTTTCGCCTGAATAGGATCTGGATGGATCAGAAAGTCAATGGATACCTGGAAAGCCCTATTTCCTGAACATTGGGAAAGATGACAAAGCGCGCATATCGAATCCGCTATTTGGCGGAGTCAATATCAGGGGGATTTGTCGAGAATAAGAGCAGCAAAAGGTCTCAATCCAATCGCCTAAACCTATGGATGAAGCGACAACCATAACCGTGCAGCAGGTCATTCAAACCGCCATGATGACCGGTTTGCTCACCGCTGCTCAGGAACACGAACTTAACGTAAGGCTATTTCGAGAGGAGTGCTCCGAAGCCGACCTCTTCCTGCTGCGCCGTCTACACCGCTGCCTACGCCAGGGATCCATCCGCCAGATCCCGGCTTTGCACAACACCATAGCGGTTGGCCGCTTTGGCCCGCCCCTGCGCCTGGTACCGGACAGAGCCGAGACAACTCAGTCCCAGCCGACTGGGTTAAGCCTGGCGAGGGATCCCAAGACCGGGTAGTCAAGCAATTACAAGCAATTAGTGACGAGGGGGCAGAGGTAAGGTCGAGGGTTGGGCAACGGTCAAATCAGGGAAAGGAGGAGCTGAGGTTTTGCTTTCCCCGTCGTGCAGCAACACATATAAAGCAAACACATATAAAGCAAGGGATCACCAACGACGTCAACGGCAAGGCAATCTCGAATGAGCTACGGACTTCTACAGCACTTCCCTTTGCCTCTCTTCATCGCTGGAGCCCTTCCGAGTTCAGCCGCTTAGCTGAGCTTTTGAATAGGAGCGATACGGGGATCCAAGATTTTCTGTTGACCGATAGCGGGAAACCTCACCGCAATCGTGACCCGTTCACCACTGCCGAACACATGGGTAATCTGGCCTTGTCCGAATTGGGGATGTTGCAAACGATCTCCAATCGCCCACTGTTCTGAACGGCTTTGGCGGCGATTGGGCCTGGCCTTGGGTGCATCTGAAAGGGACAGTCCACTGCCGTGGGAGAGCTGTCGAGAAACGGCTCCGCGTCTGTCGAATTCGATTAACTCTTGGGGCAGTTCACTTAAAAATACCGAAGGAATAGCTGGTTCGCGGTTGCCGTAGAGCATCCTTTCCCTGGCGTGGCTGATATACAACTGCTCACGGGCACGGGTAATGCCCACATAGCAAAGGCGTCGTTCTTCTTCCAAGGCAGCGGGATCCTCCAAAGCCCGGAAATTGGGAAACAGACCCTGCTCTACCCCCACCAAGAACACAACAGGAAACTCCAAACCTTTGGAAGAGTGCAACGTCATTAGCGAAACTTTCTCAGCGCCTTCCTGAAGGTTATCTAAGTCGGAAGCCAAAGACACATTGCTCAAAAAAGCCTCAAGGCTGGGATCCTCCTGTTCTTCCTCGAATTGGCGAGCGGCATTGTAAAGTTCCATCACGTTGGCCGCTCTTTCTTCGGCTTCGTCTGTACCCTGCGCCTTGAGATCCTCCAAATAGCCGGAATCCCTTAGCAACCCTTCGATAAGGGTGGCGGCTGAAGTCTGAGAAGCCTGTCGATGCCAATGCTGAATCAGCTGAGCAAACTGAATGACAGGCCTAGCCAAACGACCCACCAAGCTACTTACAGAGGTTTCGTCGCTGAGAATTGCCCACAAAGGCACGTTGAGAGCCGCCGCCGCTTCGGTCAGCTTGTCCAGGGTGGATTTGCCAATGCCACGGCGCGGCACGTTAATAATTCGCAGCAGGCTAAAGGAGTCGGCAGGGTTAGCCACAACCCGTAAATAGGCTAGGACATCCTTAATTTCTTTGCGGTCGTAAAATCGCAGTCCGCCCACCACCGTGTAAGGGATCCCCCACCGCAGCAAGACCTCTTCAAAAGGACGGGATTGAGCGTTGATGCGGTAGAGAATGGCAAAATCTCCCCAGGAAAAAGCATTGGCATTTTGGCCGTGTAATCGTCGGATGGTATTGACAACAAACTCGGCCTCTGCAATCTCATCATCCGCCTGATGAAGAAAAATCGGATTTCCTTGCTGACGGGTTGGCCTGAGAACTTTATCAATGCGCTCTGTATTTTTCTCGATGAGGGCGTTGGCCGCCTGCAGAATGGTAGCTGTAGAGCGATAGTTCTCCTCCAGCTTGATCATGGTGCGGGTATCATCGTCCGGAAGACCATCGCCAAAGGTCTCTTGAAACTCCAGCAAGATGGTAAAATCTGCCCCGCGAAACCGATAGATGCTTTGATCGGCATCTCCCACCACAAAGATCGATCGGTTTCTCCAATCCAACCGAGATCTGCAGGTCTCGCCGTTGGTGGCCAACAGACGAATCAACTCATACTGAGTGCGGTTGGTGTCTTGGTATTCATCCACCAAAATGTGTCGAAATCGTTGGTGCCAGTAAGCCAACACCTGCTCGTTTTGTCGAAAAAGCTGCACTGGTATCCAAATCAAGTTATCAAAGTCCAGAGCATTGTTGGCTGCCAGTTGGTCTTCATAGATTTCGTAAACTTGGGCAATGGTACGGCCACGGAAGTTGGGCTGATTGCGCTCCAGGTCGGCAGGAGTCCAACCTTGGTTTTTGGCATTGCTAATGGCGTAGCGTACCGACCTTGGGTCAAACTTGCGCTCATCCAAGTTCAGTTGCTTGGTTACAATCTCCTTCACCAGAGATTGGGCATCTGATTCATCGAAGATCGAGAAGTGGCGAGTCCACTTGCGCCCCTTGGGATCCTGATATTTTTCGATCTCCAGGCGCAGGATCTGGGCAAATAAGCTGTGGAACGTGCCAATCCAAAGAGGCTTAATCCAGCGGTGGTAAACAGCAGATTTTAGTCGCGTTGCCTGGGCCGGCTCCAATTCCTCTAAGGGGATCCCAAATTGTTCTTGAGCTTCTTGTTCGGCAAAGAGCTGCTCAATGCGCTCTTTCATCTCACGGGCGGCCTTGTTGGTGAAGGTCACGGCCAAAATTTCTCCTGGATCCACCCGATAGTGGCGAACCAGGTAGGCAATGCGGTGGGTGAGGGCGCGCGTCTTGCCGGAACCTGCCCCCGCCACCACTAGCAGCGGGCCACAAAAGTGTTGCACCGCTTGCCGTTGAGAAGGGTTGAGGGCATCCAGCAAAGAGGCGTGAGTCATGGCCAGCAAACCAGAAACTGCCTTCCATTATGGGCACCAACCCAATGGGGATGAGAAGCCCAGAGGGCATTTTGGAGCACCAAAGATGAAGATCGGTTAAGATTTGGCCGGCCCGCTCCAGAGCTCCCCGCCATGAACCGAGTGCTGTCCTGCTGCTGTGCCCCGGCTAACCGCTGCTGGCTTTGCGTTCAAAAGAGACTTGTGGCTTTGGGGTTTGCCACCCTTGCCCTGCTTTCTCAAGGTGCGTTCGATCCCGTTCAAGCCGGCAACTGCCCCAGCAATGGTAACCGTGATGAATCTCTGGCTTTCAAAGTGGAGAGCGTTTTCGGAGGGCAGCTTGACCTAAGTCGGTATGAGGGCATTCAAGCGTTGATCTTGACCAACAGCCAAACCCGCTCGCAATCGGAAGCCCTCTCCAAAAGTTTGGCCCTGGAGTTTGGGCAAAACCCTCGGCTGCGCCAGATCGTGCTGGTGGATGGCAGGGGGCTGCTGCTGGTGCGCCACTTGGTTTTGCAGGCCATCCGGGAGAGTGTACCGACGGATCCCCGCCTGGTTTCTCCGTTTGTGTATGTCTCGGTCGATTTTGAGGGAGAAACCATCCAGAAGCTGCAAGAAATAGCCGCTGCAACCTTGCCTGGGATCAATTTTCGCCAACAGGCCGCTTTGCTGCTTTTGGACGGCCAGGGAACTCTTCTGAGCGGATTTGCCGACTTGGAGCGATCCAACCTCAGCATTCGCCGGTGCATTCGCACCCTCATCGGATAGTCCCACCTCCTTTTCACACCGGGAACGTCTCTTTTCTGCCGCTCTGGCCCAACCGTTAGACTGGTCATACCGGTCATGTTGAAGCTTTGAGTCAACCGGTCGAACGACGGCTCTCTGTTCGCGGGATCCCATGCGCCGCCAGCTCAAAATCTTGAACCAAATCCTCGATTACAAGCTTGCCAACTTGCGGCTGTTTGGCCGAGCCGAGCTGAAGGGGCCTGTTCTCAACGTGCTGCTGGAACGGCTGCCGGGCGATGTGGTGGATACCCTGCAGGTGATGGAGGTGGTGCGCAGTGCGGTGGAAGCCTCTCTGCTGCAAGGGTTGCGCAAGGTCAACGTTTACCTTTGGTGCCGCGGACAAACTGAAGAAGCGCCGGAGTGGAGCGAAAGCTTTGCTGTAGAGCCATTGGTCTTGGCCCACCCCAAGGAGCTCCGAAGCCTTGCTTTCAACTATCGACAAGACTATCCCGGCATGCGGGTGCTGTTTTTCTGCCTGGGCCTTTGTCTGGGCGGCTTTTACCTGTTGGGGGGCTGGGAGCAGACAGGTTGGATCGATTGGATCCCCGTAGGACTGGCCTTCGCCTTGGGGGTGATCTTCCCCTGGCTCAAACGCTCCCTCAGCCAGTTTGTACACCCTCTATTTCTCCGCCTTGGCCTGGGCTTGGGCTTGGTCTTATTGGGCCTGGCAGTGGCGCTGATCTGGCGGCAGGGCTGGAGCGTTGCCTATGGGATCCTCGGCCTCCTGGCCATCCTCCTGTTGGGTCTGGGAGCCTAGTTCTCAACCGGCAGTGGTGCCGCTGAAGACGTGTAGGGCAGGGCCGGTCATCCACACGTGCTGTGTGCTCGGATCCCAGCGAATTTCCAGATTTCCTCCCGGCAGTTCTACTGTAGCTTGCGATTCTGCGCGCTCCTCCAAAACAGCAGCCACCAAAACAGCACAGGCACCCGTCCCACAAGCCAGCGTTGCCCCCGCTCCCCGCTCCCAAACCCGTAGGCGCAGACGAGTCGGGCTGAGCACCTGCACAAATTCGGTGTTGGTGCGCTCAGGAAAGGCCGGATGATGCTCAAACAGGGGGCCCACAGCTGCCAAGTCCAGCTCCTCCAGGGATCCCTCTCCTTCCAGGAAGACCACACAATGGGGGTTGCCCATGCTCACCGCCGTCACCCGCCACTCTCGCCCGGCCACTGCAAGCGGCTGCCGAATGACCTTCTCCTCGGGTTCGGCCAAGGTGGTGGGGATCTGCCTGGCCAAAAGGCGAGGGATCCCCATGTCCACTGTGACCAGCCCATCTGCCCGCACCTGCGGCACGATTCGCCCCGCCAAGGTGTGGATCTGGTAGGCGCCATCCCGACCTGGGATCCCCAAGTCCTGCAGAAAGCGGGCCAAACAGCGGATCCCATTGCCGCACATCTCCGCCTCGGAACCGTCGCTGTTGAAGAGGCGCATGCTGAAATCTGCCCCCTCCTGCCCTGGCAGCAGGAAGATAACCCCATCGGCTCCCACCCCAAAGCGGCGATTGCAAAGGGCAACGGCCTCTTCTGGGCTCAAGCAGGGCTGAGACTGCCGGCGGTTGTCCACCAAGATAAAATCGTTCCCCAATCCCTGGTACTTGTGAAAGGAGAGACGGGGGATCAGCCGAGCAGACATTTACCCAGATATCCCAACGACAAGCTTTAATCCTCGTGCATCTCGTAGGGATCCTGCAAGTCCTTGGAAGGGGGGCCAAAGGCCGTGTAGATGGCAAACGCGGTGATGCAGATGGTGACTGCCGCAATCGCCACAATTAGGGAAAAGGTGGGTTCCATATCTAAGTCTGAGTCCTCAGATCCTGAGAGCGTTCGACTACAGTATTACACAAGTTTACAATTCATTGCTCAAGGCAAAAGGGGTTGGCCAGATTCTGATAGCGTGATTTTAATGGGGTGGCTGTCTGGGCGGTGCCGAGCACCAGGGATCCGCCTTCGAGCCTGCTATCTTCGACTTCGTCAACGTGTTCGGTTTCTAAGCGAGAACCTATGGCCATTCGTACCAAACTGGGCGATCTGCTGCGTCCCCTCAACTCGGAATACGGTAAAGTGGCTCCCGGCTGGGGCACCACGCCCCTGATGGCGGTCTTCATGGCCCTATTCGCCGTCTTCCTGTTGATCATCCTGCAGATTTACAACAAGTCGCTGCTTTTGGAAGACATCAACGTTTCTTGGGAGAGCCTCAGCTTCTGAGTTCCCCAGCCCTACTCTGGGGAAAGTCCCTGTCCCGCCAAAGAGCTGCCCAGCGGGAGCAGGATAGTTTCCGTCATCTCCTAAGCCGATGCCTTCAGGGTGCTGGCTCCAGGCGCAGCAGGGATCCATTCGGGGCGTCCGTCAACAGGTAAAGGAGTCCATCCGGCCCCTGCCGCACATCGCGAATGCGGCCCACCGCCCCCTCTAAGAGACGCTCTTCTGCCACCACGCGCTCTCCATCCAGTACCAAGCGCGCCAGGTGTTGCCCGGCCAGCGCCCCCACAAATAGGTTGCCCCGCCATTCGGGGAAAGCCTCCCCTGTGTAGAAAGTCATGCCGGAAGGGGCAATTGAGGGTGTCCAGTGCAGCAGGGGCGAAGCCAATCCAGGAGCTGCCGCCAGTCCTTGGCCGATAGGTTCCCCCGTATATTCTCGACCGTGGGTGATCAAGGGCCAGCCGTAGTTGACGCCGGGGGCCAAGATGTTGATCTCGTCCCCACCCTGCGGCCCATGTTCATGGGACCAAATTGCCCCTGTTTCAGGGTGGCGGGCCATTCCCTGAATGTTGCGGTGGCCATAGGTAAAAGTTTCCGGCAAAGCCCCTGCTTGGCCGACAAATGGGTTGTCCGCCGGGATCCCGCCCGCATCCGTAATGCGCAACACTTTACCGGCAGAATCCCCCAAATCTTGGGCTCGATCCCGTTCTCCCCGGTCGCCGGTGCTGATGTAGAGAAATCCCTGTTCATCAAAGGCCAGGCGGGAGCCAAAGTGCTGTTGAGCGGGGGTCTTGCGCTCCATGTCGAAAATCACCTCCAGATCCTGGAGTCCCTTCTCCCCCAAGCGGGCCCGCGCCACTCGGGTTCCCCCGCCGCCCGGCCCAGGAGCGGCATAGGACAGGTAAATCCAGCCGTTCTCCGCGTAATTAGGGTGCAAGGCAATGTCCAGCAGGCCCCCCTGTCCGCGGGCAAATACTTCTGGCACACCGGCTATGGGCTGGGGATCCAATCCCTGGGGGGTAACTCGGCGCAGCCGCCCTGGGCGTTCGGTAACCAAGAGAGTTCCATCCGGCAAAAAGGCCATCCCCCAAGGGTGCTCCAAACCCTGGGCCAAAGTAACCACCCGAAACGCTTGCTCCGTTCTGGCCCTGGGCAAGGCTTGGGCATGATCCCCCTGTTGCAGGGTCATCACCATCTCCGGGCTGACCGGGTAGGCCGCCACGACAGCGGGGACGGACACCCCCCCAAAAAGCAGCAGTGAGGAGAGAAGCTTGATCGCCGGGATCCTCATGGCCATTGCCGCCTCGTTTTCGCGATGGATTCTGGGGTCTGAGCTAGTCGATTATTACCGCTGCTCTTCTGGAGATGGGTACCGATGAGGGTAAAACCCACTGCGGACCAGAGTGGGCAACCCCCTGTCCCCTCCCGGCCATAGGCTAGCCTTGAGAGCAGCAATCTGTCTCCAAAGCATGCTGGAACCTGGCGAGATCTTGGGACTCGATCCCGCGGGCGCGAACGGCCAATCCCCCGCCCGCCCGCCCCAAAGGCCAACCTGCGGATCCCTGCAGCAGCTCCAGCCCCACTCCAGAGGGATCCACCTCATCTGTGCCCAGGGCCGCTGGTCTATGCAGGTGCTCACCCCCCGTCTGTTTCGGCTGCGCTTTAGCCCCAGCGGAGCGTTTTTGCCCCGTCGTTCCTGGGATGTGGCTCCAGCCGATGAAGAGTGGCCGCCGGCTCCCTTTGAACTGCAGGAAAGCTCCACCCAAATCCACCTGTCCACCTCCCAGGTGCAAGTTCAGATCGATCGGGATCCCCTCCGGTTCAGTTTTCAAGACTCTCAAGGGCAAGAGTTTTGCGCCGATGTCTCCTCTGGGCTTACCTGGGGATCCGATAGCATCCGCCTGGTCAAACACCTCCACCCTGCCGAGCACATCTATGGCCTAGGGGAACGGGCGGGGCTACTCAACAAACGGGGTCGGCGCTACAGCCACTGGACTCGCGACTGCTGGAACTACGACGCCCACAGCGACAATCTCTACCAGGCCATTCCCTTCGCCCTGTTTCTTCGCCCCAACCTCTGCTACGGGCTCTTCCTGCACTGCACCCACTGGAGCCAGTTCGACCTGGGCCAGATCGATCCCGAGCAGTGGGCCATCGAGGTGCGCGCCCCCGAGCTGGATTACTACCTGATCTACGGCCCCACCCCGGCCTTGGTGCTCGAGACCTACACCCAACTCACTGGGCGGCCTCCCCTTCCTCCCCTCTGGGCCTTGGGCTACCAACAGTGCCGCTGGAGCTACGCCAGCGCCGCTCAGGTTCAAACCGTTGCGCAGCAATTTCGCCAGCGGCAGATCCCCTGCGACGTCATTTACTTGGATATCGACTACATGCGCGGCTACCGCGTCTTCACCTGGGATCCCCGCCGCTTCCCCGAACCGGCCCGGCTCATGGCCCAACTCCACGAGGCTGGCTTCCGGGTGGTAGCCATTGTGGATCCCGGCGTCAAGTTCGAGCCCGAAGCCGACTACGCCGTCTTCGACGAGGGCTTGGCCCAGGATTTCTTTATCCGCCGCGCCGACGGCCACCTCTTCCATGGCTACGTTTGGCCAGGCAAAGTCCTCTTTCCCGACTTCTTGCGCCCCGGAGTGCGGCAGTGGTGGGGATCCTGGCAACGGGTTCTCACCCAAGCCGGTGTGGATGGCATCTGGAACGACATGAACGAGCCGGCCCTCAACGACCGCCCCTTTGGAGACGGCGGCCAGATCGTCGATATCCCCCTCGATGCCCCCCAAGGCCCACCCGACGAACCCACCACCCACGCCGAAGTTCACAACCTGTACGGCCTGCTGATGACACGCGCTTCCCGTGAAGGCTTGGAACAGCTCAACCCCAACCGGCGCCCCTTCGTGCTGACCCGCTCCGGCTTTGCTGGGATCCAGCGCTGGGCTGCCGTCTGGACAGGCGACAACCAATCCTCCTGGGAACACCTGGAGATGTCCCTGCCCATGCTCCTAAACCTGGGCCTGTCGGGAGTTAGCTTTGTCGGCGCGGACATCGGCGGCTTCGGTGGCAATGCCACTCCCGAGCTGTTTGCCCGTTGGATGCAAATGGGAATTCTTTACCCCCTCATGCGCGGCCACAGCGCCCTGGGCACCCGCCCCCACGAGCCCTGGAGCTTTGGCCTCGAAGTGGAAACCATCTGCCGGCAGGCCATTCAGTTGCGTTACCAGCTGCTGCCCTACCTCTACAGCCTCTTTTGGGAGTCCAGCCAAACCGGATCCCCCATCTTGCGCCCCCTTCTCTACGAGTTTCCCGACGATCCGCAAACCTACGAGATCTCAGATCAAGCCATGCTGGGATCCGCCCTCCTAGCTGCCCCTGTGGTTCGGCCTGGCGTGCGGTGCCGCGCTGTTTACCTACCCCAGGGCACTTGGTTTGATTGGTGGACAGGTCAGGCCCACACCGGCCCCCGCTACATTCTCGTCCCTGCCCCTCTCGAACAACTGCCGCTGTTTGTGCGGGGTGGCTCCGTTCTGCCTTTAGCTCCCCCCTGCCCGTCCACCGCCCACCTGCGCCGTGACCAACCGCACCTCAAACTCTACCCCGGCAACGGCAGCTTCACCCTCTACGAAGACGACGGGGAAACCCTCGCCCATCGAGCAGGAGCCTGGGCCACCACCCTCTTCCGCTTGCGACAGCAAAATGGCCAGCTCATTCTGGAGATCGAGGCCCGCCAGGGCAACTGGAGCCCGCCCCAGCGTAGCTGGCTTCTGGAGCCCCTTGGCCACACTCCCCTCTCCCTGCCGGACACCGGACAGCCGCAACGGGTTCTCTGGCCCACCCCAGAGGATCCCCCGTTTAGGTGACATACTCCCATCACTGACCCTACAGGTACAGCGTGGGCTTCTCGCTTCATCGGGGAGCTACTGCAAGAACCCTCTGCGAGCAGACACGGGATGCCCCACCGCGTAGTTGCACCAGATTCCGGCAACGCCGTTTTGTACAACCATGTTGATTATAGTACAGAATATATCCGCCTTTCATCCCGACCCTCCTGCTGTTGCAGAGAGTGCGGGGCTTCCCGGCGAGCTAGCTAATCGCCCTCACGGCCTCCAGCAGCTCCCGGTTGTCTCGCTTGAACAAGGGCAGCCACTCCACATGCTGGTAGCGTAGGATCCCTTGGCTATCCACCAAAAAATAGGCCCGCCGCGTCCCCAGCAGGCTGTCCACCCCGTACTGCTGGCTCACGGTTCTGTCCACATCGCTCAGCAAAGGAAACTCCAGCTTAAGCTGCTCGGCAAAGGCTTGGTGCCTGGAGAGGGGATCGCTGCTGATCCCCAAGATCTCGCAGCCCGCGGCCCGGAAAGCTTCCCAATCCTCCCGAAAGCAACGCATCTCGCTCGTGCATACCGGGGAAAAATCCGCCGGGTAAAAGGCCAGCAACACCTTGCTCTTGCCCCGGTAGGCCGCCAGTGAAATCTGGGCTCCCTTTTGGATCCCTTTCCCCACCGCAGGCAAGCTAAAGTCAGGAGCAACAGCCCCAATCACAATCCCCATAGACCCGTCTAACCCAATCTGAGCTCACTTCAACAGTCTAACGGTGGATCCGGATCCCTTCTGGCTTCAAAAAATTTTGGGTTGGATATCTTGACGTGGGAGTGGTGGTGGGGATAGGGTAGTAAAGCGCTGATGAGGCCACCCAGCCCCGGCGCCCCAGAACCTTGACAAGTAACTCGTTCAGTCAACCATCGCCAAGCAGCACAGCAGGCTCCCTGAGTCGGCTGGTGGCTGCTCATTCAACCCTGTCAAGTTTCCATTTTTCCAGAGACAAGCTCTTGAATTGACACGGAGAGTTTGATCCTGGCTCAGGATGAACGCTGGCGGTATGCTTAACACATGCAAGTCGCACGGACACCTTCGGGTGTTAGTGGCGGACGGGTGAGTAACACGTAGGAATCTACCCTCAGGCGGGGGATAACAGCTGGAAACGGCTGCTAATACCCCATACAGGCGGAAGCTGAAAGGAGCAATCCACCTGAGGATGAGCCTGCGT